>DASYZB010000032.1 GCA_035946615.1 Verrucomicrobiia bacterium | reverse complement strand
GTAACCGAGGGGCTGAACTCGAAAATCCAGAGTCTCAAGTCCGCTGCCCGAGGCTTTCGCAACTTTCACAACTACCGGATTCGTATCCTGTTCTTCTGCGGAAAGCTCAATCTCTACCCACTATGATCCCCGTAGAAACCGTTCTTTTGCGGCTGATAAGGTTGACAATTTGGACTTTGTAATGCAAAGTCATCGCAAATGGAATCGCATTGGGCTGCAGAACATCTCCAGGTCATTCGCACCTTGATGGAACGTTCGGCTGTTTACCGCCGGGCATTGGCCCCCATCATGATATTCAACGGCGTGCTGGGCGTTTTTTGCGGCGTGCTCGGCTGGTTTTTGAAAATATCCTCCGTTCGCGGTTTCATTGGTTATTGGGCTGCGGTAGGGGTCGCCGCCTTGATCGGCTCATTCCTGCTGATGCGACGCCAGGCCTTTAGAGCGTCCGAACCGTTTTGGTCTCCTCCGACGCGCCGCATCGCCCAGGCATTATTGCCTGCGCTGTTTATCGGCTCGGTGGCCGGGCTTCTGGCCTTGATATGCCCCGGATGGGATTTCCTGCAGGGTTGGGGCTTGCCCGTCTTTTGGATACTGCTCTACGGGTGCGCGCTGACTGCTGCTGGGTTCTTTATGCACCGAGGCATCAAACTGCTGGGTTGGTTGTTTATCCTCTGCGGCTGTGGACTGATGGCCGCGCGCTGCCATGCCGGGGCCGCGGAACCCTCCTTGCCCCTCGGCCATTGCGTTATGGGCGGCATTTTCGGCGGCCTGCACCTGGCGTATGGCATCTACCTCTACTTCACCGAACCACGCAGGAATGAAACGTGAACCCGCAGCCCTTCCTCCAGCTCGATCGCGTCATTCACGAGAAAGGGCGTTTGGCAATTATGTCCATGCTGGCCGCTTCGCCTGAGCTTTCCTTCACTGAATTGCGCGACAGCCTCGGCATGACCGACGGCAATCTCACAACCCACATCCGCACCCTGCAGGAGGCCGGCTACCTCTCGGTCACTAAATCATTCCGCCATAATCGGCCCCTGACCACCTGCGCCCTGACAACCGCCGGCAAAAAGGCCTTCAACAACTACATCAATCTGCTGGCGGAGATCGTCGAGCAAACCCGGCCCAAATGAAGCTAAAAGTTGAACAACAGAACGGGAAAGCGGTCGATTACTTTGCAATGCAAAGTAATTTCAAACCCAGCCAACTTCGCTGTACTTAACCGCACCAGCAAGGCTTTCAAAAGAAAAATCGGCTTTCAGCAACAAAAGGAGATTCAATGAAGATTATTCGAGCAGAACATCTGGGGATGTGTTTCGGGGTGCGGGACGCGATTTCTTTGGCGCAGAAGGAATCCGAAGGCAAACCATTAACCATCCTGGGCGAATTGGTGCACAACGAAAGTGTTTTAGCGGAATTGCGCGCGCGCGGTATCCGGGTTGCACCGGACGCAATGAGCGTTGATACCCAAGCGGTCATGATTACGGCGCACGGCGCTTCCCAGAAGGCGCTCGAGGGAGTCCGGCAGCGGGGATTATCCGTAATGCAGGCCACCTGCCCGCTGGTTCATGTTGCCCATCGGGCAGTGAGAAAACTGGTGAGCGAAGGCTTTCACCCGGTGCTGATCGGCAAGCGGGACCACGTTGAGGTGCGTGGGATGACGGAAGACCTGCAGGATTTCGACGTGGTGCTGACTGAAGCAGAGGTCTTTGAGCTGAAGGAGCGGCCCCGATTTGGTGTTGCCGCCCAGACGACCCAGCCCATCGACCGGGTGCGGTATCTGGTCGGCCTGATTCGCTGGCGGTTCCCCGCGGCGGAGGTGCGTTTTGTGGATACCGTCTGCCAACCCACGAAACAGCGCCAGGACGCGGCAATCGAACTGGCGCAGCAATCGGATGTTGTGGTGGTGATCGGAGGGGCGCACAGCAATAACACGCATGAACTGGTGAAAACCTGCGCTCGTTACTGCGCCCATGTTCATCACGTGCAGCAGGCCGAGGACTTGCGGCCCGAATGGTTCGCGGGCGTTGGAAGAGTTGGGATCACAGCCGGAACCTCCACTCCGGATACGGTGATAGCCGCTGTCGAGCATTGGTTGGCTGAGTTGGCGGACAAAGGGCCTCGAGCAGATGCCCCGGGAGAAGCTCGGGAGAGGCTCGCGGCTTTTTGAACAAGCGCCTGAGGCTGGTCTGAAGCACAAGCAAGGAAGAAGCGAAGCTTCGGTTGGTGAATCGGCTTGAGTGTTGCGCTATGTTTTCAGGGTCTAAAGTAAACGAAGGATTATGAGACTTCTCAAATTGGCGTTCAAACGGGAAACGGCCATGCCGATGCTGGCCTTGCTATTTGCGTCGGCTGTCAGCCTTGGGCTGGTTGCGGCGCGAATGATCTGGACAGGCCACGCCCGCTACGGGTTTTTAGCCTGGAACCTGTGCCTGGCTTGGCTGCCCCTGGTTTTTGCTTTGCTCGCCTGCGACGAATACAGCCGGACAGGGTCTCAAAGCTGGAGGTTTCGTCTCCTGGCAGTGGCTTGGCTTCTCTTTTTCCCCAACGCGCCGTACATTTTCACGGACATCATCCACCTGACGACGCGCTTTTACGGCCATTTTTGGGTGGACCTGGTTTTAATTCTGCTCTGCGCGCTGACAGGCCTGGTGCTGGGCTTTCTCTCGTTATTCCTGATGCAGGCCATTGTGCGGCGAATGCTGGGCCGGGCGGCCAGTTGGCTGTTCATTGGCGGAGTGGCCCTCCTGAGCGGGGTGGGCATATACCTGGGCCGCTTCCTGCGGTTCAACAGTTGGGATGTGCTCTTCAAACCTTTGGCCCTGGGGCAAAGCATTGGCCGTTGGGCTGCCGACCCGCTGGCGCATCCCAATTCCTTTGCCTTTCCAGCCCTCTTCGCCACCTTTTTCTTTATCGCTTACCTGATGCTCTATGCGCTGACCTGTCTCGAACATGCCTATCCGGTTGCGGGAACGGGCCGGAAGATTTGAGTTTGCAACAGCTTCGCCCACGGACGGCGCCACCACAGCTAGAGAAATGGCGAGGGTTCCCAGCATGGTCCGAAGGCGCACCAGAGTTGTCAAATTGGCCTAATTGACCACAATGCTCGGGGCTAATGACAGAGTCGAAGCAACGAGCGGCCATTCCTGAGTGTAGGAGACTCCTTACATCGTCTCCTCCAAAGGTTTGGAACGGACCTTGTCATTGGCCCTGCCACAATGCTCGACACCCATTAAACAATTGATGTCAGCACTGCCGCGTCGCATACTCTGGGAAACTCATCCAGGACCAGCAAGTGAAACCAATCACGCGCCGGGACATGTTAAGCCAGGCCAGTTTACTCGGAACTGCTGTCGTTGCGGCGTTGCCTCTGGGCCAAACCGGCGCCGCCCCGGCAAGCCACTCAGCCAAATCCAAAATCAAAGTCGTCGTCACCGGCGGCCACCCAGGCGACCCCGAATACGCCTGCGGCGGAACAGTCGCCCATTACAGCGACATGGGCCACGAGGTGGTCTTGCTCTATCTCAATCGGGGCGAGTGGACCGATAAACCCTCCTATGACCCCGCTCCGGTCCGGGTCGCTGAAGCCAAAAAGGCCTGTGCAATCCTCAAGGCGCGTCCTGTGTTTGCGGGGCAAATTGACGGCAAAGCCATCGTTGATCCCGCCCATTACGAAGAGTTCCATCGGCTTTTGGAAGCTGAACAGCCCGATGTGGTCTTCACCCATTGGCCCATCGACAACCACCCGGACCACCGTGCTATCTCCATCCTGGTCTATGAGGCCTGGTTGCGGATGGGCAAAAAGTTCGCCCTGTACTATTACGAGGTTTCAAACGGGGAGGATACCGTCCAGTTTTCCCCCACCCATTACGTGGATATCACCTCGACCGAATCGCGAAAACGCTCCGCCTGTTATGCCCACGCCAGCCAGGCGCCGGACAAGTTTTACGCCCTCCAGCAACTGGTTACCCGAATGCGCGGCATCGAAAGCGGCCATCCACAGGCGGAGGCCTATATCCGCCATGTGCAAAGCCCCGATTTCACCCTGCCGACGGGGGAGAGCAAATGAGAAGGCCGGTTCCAAACCTTTGTAGGAGAAGACGCAAGGAGTCTCTCATCAGGATGAGCATCCTTCTGGTCATTCTTGCATCCGGCTGGGCGCGCGGCCAAAGCGCAATAGACGGATTTGATCCTGAGGCCGACTTTCCCATTTTGGTAACGGCCATACAAGGGGACGGAAAGCTCATTATCGGAGGCGATTTTGGCAATGTTGCAGGAGTCCCTCGCTCCTGCATTGGCCGGCTCAATCCGGACGGCAGCCTCGATGGCGGTTTCGACCCTGGTGCCAGTGCCCGCGTGCGGGCCCTGGCGGTCCAACCCGATGGGGCTATCATTGTCGCGGGCGATTTTATCCGGCTCGGTGGCGGTGGTGTGGCCACGATGGCCAGGGCGCAGATTGGGCGGCTTTTGCCTAATGGCGATCTGGACCCAAACTTCAATCCGGGCACCGATGGGAATGTGTATTGCCTCTTGCTTCAGCCGGATGGAAAGATCGTGGTGGGCGGCGGGTTCTCTACGATGGCTGGAAGCAGTTGCAACAACATTGGCCGATTGAATCCAGACGGTTCGATAGACTCCAGCTTTTCGGGCATAGGCACTGATACAACCGTCCATAGCCTGGCTTTGCAGCCCGATGGCAAAATTGTTTTGGGCGGCGAATTCTCTTTGCTTGGGGACCAGCCATTCAATTACGTGGGTCGATTGGAGACGAACGGCACACCGGACATGACGTTTACCAATCTGAGTCTGGACGGTTTTGTGAGCACTATTGCCTTGGATGCGGGTGGCAACATTTTGCTCGGAGGGCAGTTCTCGAATTTGGGTGGCGCTCCGCACAACTATGTTGCCCGCTTAAAACCCAATGGTACCCCGGACAGCTCGTTTATCGATCCCGGCGCAGATGGTTACATCGATAGCATCGCTTTTCAGTCGGACGGAAAGATTCTGCTGGGAGGCGAGTTTGTGAATTTGGGGGGACAGCCGCAGAGTTATTTGGGGCGGCTGAATTCTGATGGCAGCCTCGATACCGGGTTTAGTCCGTCAGTGAACGGGAACGTGTACTCGGTGCTCGCGCAGCCCGATGGCAAGATTGCCGTGGGAGGCCAGTTCACCTTGGCGGATGGGCAAACCCGCAGTTACATCGCGCGCTTTTATGCGGACAGTTCGCTCGACGCGACTCTCAACGCCGGACTGGCGGGCGGCAACGGCGTGACTGGCGCTTATGGATTGGCTCTGCAACCAGATGGCAAAATTCTGCTGGCCGGCAACTTTTCCAGCCTCGGAGGAATTACCCGCTCGAATATTGGCCGGCTCTTTCCGGATGGGTCTTTGGATTCATTCAATCCAGGCGCCAATGGTGTCGTCCGTTGTGTGGCAATTCAGACGGACGGGGAGATTCTAGTTGGCGGGAATTTCACCTCGCTTTCGAGGGAACCCCACGCAAACCTGGGCCGATTGTACGCGGACGGCTCAGCGGATAGCGCGTTCAAGCCGGCTGCCAGCGGGGCTTCGCAAACCATTTACGCTCTGGCGCTGCAAAGCGATGGGAAGATTCTTGTCGGTGGCGACTTCGCCAGCCTCGACTGGCAGGGCCTGTCTGGCCTGGGCAGGTTGAATTCCGACGGCACACTCGATGGCTCCTTCAATCCAACTCTGGATGGCCCTGTCTATACCATCGCGCTCCAGCCCGATGGAGGGATAATAGCAGGCGGCAGCTTTCATACGCTGGACGGCTCGACCCAAGTGGGGCTAGGCCGGGTCAAAGCGGATGGCAGCCTAGATGGCTCTTTTAATCCAGTTCTCTTGAATAGCCTCGGGGCCGTAACGGTTCAGGCTCTCGCCCTGGAAGCTGACGGGACGATTCTGGTAGGCGGCAATTTCACCCGAGTCAATGGCCAAAACTGCACGAACCTATGTCATTTGCTGGCCAATGGGACGTTGGATTCGGCATTTCACCCCGGAGTTAACGGCCCGCCATATACACTGGCGGTGCAAACCGATGGCAAAATCCTTGTTGGTGGTTGGTTTAACATCCTGGCTGGCCAACTGCGCAACCGAATTGGCCGGTTGAATTCGGATGGAACTCTGGACGGCAGCTTTGACTTGAGCGTCGGAGCCAACAACTTCGTGTATTCGCTCATGCTGCAGCCGGATGGTGAAATTCTGGCGGGCGGACTTTTCAGCGCTCTCCTGGGCCAATCGCGCAATGGCATCGGGCGTATTGCCGGTGGGGGCGCCGCCAGCCAATCCCTCGAAATGGCGGCTCAAGGAGGCGCCTGGACCTGGACCCGAGGCGGGGCCGGCCCTGAACTCCAACAAGCCACACTCGAACAATCCGTGGATGGAACCCATTACACTCTGGCGGGCAGCGGCACCCGAATCAGCGGGGGCTGGCAATTTACCAACGCAAGCATGCCGGCGGCAGGCAGCTTCTTCGTGCGGGCGCGTGGCCGCTGCGGGGATGGGGCAGGTTCGACCGGCCTCATTGAAAATGTTTACCAGTGTTTTAATGCGCCGGTCCTCGCGCCGCCAGTCCTGACCGCAGCGCCTTTCGGGCCCGCCTTTAGCTTTTCCTTTTCCAGTGTCAGCGGGGCCTCTTTTAGCGTTCTGGCTTCCACAAATCCGGCTTTGCCCATGGCCAATTGGACCCTGCTCGGCTCCGCCCTGGAGCTTTCTCCCGGACAATTCCAGTTCAGCGACCCGCAAGCACCGTCTTTCCCTGCCCGCTTTTACAAGGTCCGCTCCCCGTGACTAGCGGGCTGCAGGGCCAATGAGGTTAGTTCCAAACCTCTGTGGGAGACGACGTAAGGAGTCTCTGATCAGGATTGTCAGGCCGCCTTTGGTTCACCCGGAAGTTGCTGATCAGAGACTCCTTACGTCGTCTCCTACACTCAGGAATGGCGGCTCGTTGCTTCGACTCTGTCATTAGCCTCGCCGGCTGCAAACTCACAGTTTTCGGCACAATTGAATGCCGTCGGCGACGGAAAGCAGAACGGCCTCGATGCGCTTGTCTTTAGCCAGTTTGTGATTGAGCACGTCGATGGCTCGGCCAGTTTCTTCTTTCACAGGCTCGCCCCCCAGCCGGCCACCCCAGAGCATATTATCGAAGAGAATCAGGCCGTTGCGCCGAACCCGAGGCAGAATGAGTTCATAATAGGCCTCGTATTGGGTCTTCTCGGCGTCAATAAACGCGAAGTCAAAGGTCAAGCCCGGTTCGAGCGCCTGAAGGGCGGGAATTGCCGGCCCCAACCGCAGATCAATCCGCTCCGCGAGACCGGCGCGGGTCCAGTATTTCCGCGCAATGCGTGTCCATTCCTCGTTCTGATCGAGGCAAATGAGCCGTCCATTGGCAGGCAAGGCGCGGGCGATGCACAGCGAGCTGTAGCCGGTAAAGGTGCCGACCTCGATGGCGGATTGGGCCTGGATAGCGGCGACCAGGATGCCCAGGAAAGTGCCTTGCTCGTCGCTGATTTGGCATTCGCTCACCTTACCGAGGGCAGAGGTTTCCGCGCGCAAATCCGCCAGCAGCGGGTCGTCCGCATCGCTTCGGAGGCGGTCCAGGTAAGTGTATAAACGGTCGTCGAGTGTCAGGTATTTTGTGCCCATACTGCTCCCCAAATCATTGCCGGTCCAATTTTCCAAGGGCGAACGCGCAAGCGCCAATAGCGACGGCTTCACTCGTACCCAGTCTGGAAGTGCCCACACCGATGCGGGCCAGCGGGTCATATTTCAACTTGCGTTTGGTCCCCGGCACCACCACCTCGCGGGTTTCGCCTTTGAGGAATTTTTTCAGTTGTGAAGTGTCTTCCAGGTTAAAGGCGACCTGGACCAGGCGCCGGAAGGGGGGGCCATCGGGGGCGATGTAGTTGCTGTTTAATTCATCGATAAGAGCCGGCAGGAACAGAGGCCAGGAACCTGAAATCCCGCCGCCAATGACCGCCAGGCCGTCCATCAGTGTCAGCGCCTGGGCCATGGCATCGCCGACCGCTTCGCCCAGCCTGCGAAAGGCCTCGCGGGCGGCCTGCCGATTGCCAGGCTGTTTTCCCTGGCCGATGTCGAAGAGGACTTTTGGTTCAGGGACTTCTTCAAGCGGAATACCCGCCGTCTCGGCATACGCGCGGCGTACGGCTCGGATGCTGGCGCCTTCCTCGGCATTGGTTTGGGGCTGAAGTTTGTTTCGCAACAGCCAGACCTCGCCCGCGAGCGAGTTGTCGCCGGCGAACAATTCACCTTGGTGCACGATTCCTCCGCCAAAGCCGGTTCCAAGCGTGATGCCCAGCAGGTTCCGGTAGCGTTTGGGACTGCCAGCCTTTTTGAGCAGCGAGTTCACGTAGGGCAGGAAACCGGCGATGGCCTCGCCATAAGCAAAGAGGTCGCCGTCGTTATTGATGAAGACGGGGATGCCAAAACGTTTTTCGAGCATTGGACCCAGGGCGACCCCGCCACGGAACCCCGGAAGGTTGCCCAGGTCACCGATGATGCCTTTGGGATAATCGGCCGGGCCGGGGAAAGCGAAACTGATGGCCGCAGGAGGCTTGGTGCATTGGGCGGCAATTCGGGTAAAGCCTTCAACGATATTCGCCAGACAACGATCGAGGGCATCACCACACGAAGGCATGTTGACGGTTTGAGTGACTGGTTTGTTGGCGCGCATGGCGGCAAACCGGAAGTTGGTTCCGCCAGCGTCGAGGGTCATGACGATGCGCTTATCATTAGTCGGTGGCATAGGTGGTTCAGGAAGTGAGTCCCGGAGGCACGCTCTTAGGCTTTAGCAGGTTCGGCTTGTTGCGGCGTGGGGCTCTGGGCAGGTTTGTGTCCGCTCTTAAGGGAGAGCAGGAAGAGGTAAGTGAAGCAGGCGGCCGGGACGACGAAAGCCATCGCGCTGAGCCCCCAATCGCGCAACTGGCCCATCAGTAATGGGACCAGTGCGCCGCCGGAAATCGCCATGCACATCAGGCCGCTCAGTTCGTTGGCGCACTGTGGTTTTTCTTCGACGGTAATAGAAAAGAGCATGGGCCAGATGTTGGCGAACCCCAGACCCGCCGCAATAACCCCGGGGATTGCCAGAGACTCCGAACCGATCATCATCGCCCCCGCTCCCAGCAATCCCAGGAGGGCTGAGAGGCGGAAGCAGGTGCGTGGGGTCATGATGGTCAGCACCGCGCTGCCCAGGATACGGCCAATGGTCAGCATTGCGAAGAACAGGACCGGCCCAAACCGGCTGGCTGGCGATGAACCCGGAAAAACAACCGAGAGTATATGGTTGAGAAAGGAAAGAACGGGACCAAAAGCCGCTGTTTTCTCGTTGATGCCGATTCCTTCGAGCGTAGGGAGCAGGAACCGCCCCATGGAGGCTTCAGCCCCTACGTAGAGAAAGATGCCAAGCACGGCGAGGAGGAAGATGGGTTGCTTGAGCAGGCCCAGGCTCGAGCCGATGCTGGGCGGCACCTCGACCTTTGTTTCCTTTACCTTCACCAAAAGCACCCCGAAGAAGGCAATCGACATGAGAACGAAGTATAACGGGAAAGTGCCGCGCCAGCCCATCGTCTTGAACAGGGCGATGGTCCCGATGGCAATCACCAGATGCGTCGATGCGGTGCTGCCGATCCCCTTGATCCCTTGGGCAAAAGCCAGGTTCCGGCTGTAGCGCCCTTCGGCGCTGACGTCACGCATGATGGGGTTTCCGGAGACCTGCAAAAACGTAGTGCCGACGCCCAACAGGAAGATGCACGCCAGCAGGAGCAAAAAGCTGGGCACCTGAATCGAGGGAACCAGGCACGCCACCGCGTTGAGTCCCAGACCCAAAAGCAGCAGCTTCTTCTTGCCGATACGCGCCGCCAGCAGGCCGCCCGGCACGCTGAATACAGCAAACGCGATAAAAACGAAGAAGGAGAGCAGGGTCGAGATGACATTGCTGATATGATACTGCTTTTGCACCGCGTCGGACATCGGTCCCATGGCATCGGCCAGGCCCATCAGGAAAAACGCCAGGAATATGGGAAGGGTTTTAAGTCGCATGCTTATCCTAATTGGATGGTTGTCAGTTATCGAGCCGCCCGGATTCTAGGCAGTGGGCAGGAGCGTTTCAACCCTTAACGCAGCGGCGCGGAGACCAGGGGTGTACGCTGCGCGGGTGAACATCTCCATCCGCTGGGGCGGGCTGTGTCCTGGGGCGGTATGGTTACCGTAGGTTACCGGGAGTTACCGTAAGCGACCGTACGGTTACCGAGGGTTACCGTCAGATGCGGGTCGAGCGACGTTCGACGGGACCACGGCCTGCTGTTTTGACGTTGAGGCTCGCCTGCGCTTCATTGATTGAATTGAATTTGCTTTTTGGCACACGAATTGTTTTATACGCTGCGCGGGTGAGGGAGGAAGCCTCGGTCGCGGAGGGTCGGTAGCCGGTGGTCGGTAGCCGGTCGGTAGGCGGGATGGCAAATGGGTGGAAAGTTTGCGCGCGCGGAAAGGGGAAAACAACAAACCCCAATTCCCGGCCAAACCGTCGCAGCTTGTTTCCTGGCCTTGCCGAACAGCCCGCTCAAAGCACTGGAGGAATTGTTCCGTGCCAAGGTCATCCACTTGCTGGTCCAGGAGCAACTCCTGCCGCCCGAGCGCGTGCAGGTCCTCTACTCCTGGAAGCACAGCGGCTTTAACGTCCACGCTGGCGAACCCGTCCCGCCCGAGGCCAAGTCCAAGCTGGAAGAACTGGCCCAGTACATCCTGCGCAACCCTTTTTCGGTCGAGAAGATGACACGGGAATCCCCCACCGGCCCCGGGCGCGGCGTTCGAGGCAAAGGGTCCGAGCAACTGAAAGCCAGAATACGCCTAACCCAGGTGGTGCCGGCAGAGAAAGGTCGGCACATGCCCTATCGCGCCAGGGCGCTGCGTTGAACTTCCGAATTCCAACCGCTCGAGAACCCTCCATAAATCGTGCACAATTCCCGAACCTTTTAGCCTCGGCGCTGTCTAATAGGGTTGAGCCATGAGGATTCGGGGTTTATTTTTCCAGGGTCCGCGCCTCCAAGTTTTGGGGTTCACGTTAATAGAACTGCTGGTGGTCATAGCGATCATTGGCATCCTTGCAGCGCTGCTCCTGCCCACCCTAAGCGCCGCCAAATTGGGCGCCCGTAGAATCCAGTGCGTCAGCAACGTTCGGCAGTTGTCGATCGCAAGCTTTATGTATTCGGATGATGCGGGGCGCCATGCGGGTTATGACGTGCCGGCCTACCCGGGCGGCACCTGGATGGGTTCGCTGATGGATTACTTGGCCAAACAACACGCGGTGCGGACTTGTCCCTCGGCGCCACTGGGCAAGCTCCCACCCCGGCACGATAACGGACAGGGCAGCGCCGACCAGGCTTGGGTTCGCTGGACTTTTGACGGACGCACCATGTTCTCCGGCAGCTATGGTTATAATGGCTGGCTTTATTCCGATGGCAAGGTGGACGGCGATTACGCGGTGGGCCAGCAATTCATTTTCGTACGCCCGTCCATGCTCCAAAAACCGTCGGCGACCCCGGTTTTTTTCGATGAGAACTGGGTGGACCTTTGGGCCATGGAAACGGATTTGCCTTGCACCAACCTTTACCAGGGCCGCTCGCTTTATGATCGAACGAGCGAATTGGGCCGCTGCACCATTGCCCGGCACTGGAGCCGGTCTCCCTCGGCGGCGCCGCGCAACTTTAATCTGAACCAGCGGATGCCGGGAGCGATCAACATGGGAATGACCGATGGGCATGTGGAGCTTTTGAGTTTGGAGGACCTGTGGAAATGCTATTGGCACGTGAACTGGCAGCCGCCGGCGACCAGGCCTCGTTAACGCTCGACCCAGCTCCGTAGGGTTGGTCCTTCGGCGTGCGGCCGAGCATTATTTCGTCAAGAAGGTGCGCCGGGGCTCCTCGCCTTGGAAGACATCGGCAATATGGCAATATGGCTACGAAGACGCCTTGCCCAACTGGGCCAGCTCGCCGGCGGGGTGGACTACGCCGCCGTGGGCCAGGCTCTGAGCTGTTTTCAACCGCCGGCTCCAGCAGGACCGTGCCCTGGGCCGCCATGTGGCGCAAATCGAACATGCATTGTCAAAAATTGAGATGTGACCC
>DASYZB010000031.1 GCA_035946615.1 Verrucomicrobiia bacterium | reverse complement strand
GCCGTAGCCCAGGGCGAGTGATTCAGTCGCAGCCCAAAGGCGGCGCGCCCGCTCGTTCAGAACCGGCGCGACAACCGCGTATTTCGAAATGATCACCGCTTCCAACTCGTCATCTCGCCTCATGCACACATAGATACATATCACTCAGTTAAGTTGGCAATATAATTATGGTGCGAGTCCTTAGACAACGAAAATGCCAAAATGAGAATTTTTCCGGTCTGCACCGCCCGGGAATCTTCTCTGCGCAAACCCGTGTCGGGGCAGGCCCTCGTCAATTCGCCTTCGCCCCCTCCAGCCGGCAGGGATGCATCTCTCGAAAGATAAAATAATCTTTGACACTGCACAGGCGCTCCATGTCCTCAAGGCCGACGGCTACGGAGTGCGAGACTCGCTGATCTTATTCTCACCCAGGCAGCGTCTTGGTTTAGAAGGGCCAACCATAGATTAGATTAGCTATATTATACTCAGCACGGATTAAGCAGACAAAATAGGCAAAGTGTTTGGCAAGAAATGTGAGGCGGCGCTCACAGTTTAATGTTTAATTATCTCAATACTTTAAGAAGTATTTGAATAATGACAACTGTTGCAAGAGAGCTGAAGGAAGCGTTCCGGAGGAACGAAGCGGCGTGCGTTCGCGTGGTCCAGTTGTTCCAACTCTTTTCCAACAAGGGGCGCTTCCGCATCGCCTGCCTGCTGGCCCGCGGCGAATTCTGCGTCAACGAGATCACCGAGGTGGTGAGCGAGGGAAAGACCTCAAACATCTCGCAGCAGTTGAAGATCCTCGCTCTTTCAGGGGTCATCGAGCGGCGCCGCCAAAACCAGCGCATTCTCTACACTCTTAAAGACAAACGGGTGGGCAACATGATCCGGTTTCTGCAAGAGCAATTCCTGAACGGAGAAATGAAATGAAAAGACTTCTGATTCTTGGAGCCGGCACCGCCGGCACGATGATGGCCAATCACCTCCGCAAAAAGTTGAACCTGGAGGAGTGGAGAATCGCCGTAGTGGACCAGTATCCCAAGCACTACTACCAGCCGGGCTTCCTCTTTATGCCCTTCGGCCTGTACTCGGAGGCGGATGTCGTAAAGCCCAAACGAAAATTCATCCCGCGCGGAGTGGACTACGTGGAAGCCCAGGTAGAGCGGATCGATGCGGATGGAAACCGCGTCTTTCTCGCCTCGGGTGAGTCGGTGGATTATGACCTGCTGATCATCGCCACCGGCGCCAAGACGGCCCCGAACCAGACCGAAGGCATGCTGGGCAGCGATTGGCGCAAGCAGGTATTCGACTTTTATACCTTCGAAGGCGCTTCGGCATTAAACAAGGCCTTGCATGATTGGAAGGGAGGACGGCTAGTCGTTCATATCTCCGAGATGCCGATCAAATGCCCCGTGGCACCGCTTGAGTTTGCGTTCCTGGCCGATTGGTGGCTCTCCGAGCGCGGTCTTCGCGATAAGACCGAGCTGGTTTATGTCACCCCGCTGCCGGGCGCTTTCACCAAACCGATTTGTTCAAATGTCCTGGGCTACATGCTGGAGGAAAAGCGAATCAATGTGGTCACGGATTTCAATATCGGCAGCGTGGACAATGAGAAACACAAGATTGTTTCCTGGGACGACAAAGAAGTGCCCTATGACCTGCTGGTCACGGTGCCGACGAACATGGGCGATGCCGTCATCGACCGCTCCGGACTGGGCGATGAGCTTAATTTCGTCCCCACTGACCCCCACACGCTCCAGTCCAAGGCGCATCAGAACGTTTTTGTGATCGGCGATGCTACCGATGTGCCGGCCTCAAAGGCCGGGTCCGTGGCGCATTTCGAGGCGGAGGTGCTGACCAAGAACATCCTGCATTCCATGAATGGCCAATCGCTGGAGAAGGACTTCGATGGCCACGCCAACTGCTTTATCGAGTCGGGCTATGGGAAAGCGTTCCTCCTCGACTTCAACTATAATCTCCAGCCCGTTCAAGGCACTTATCCCTTGCCCGGCATCGGACCGTTTTCCCTCTTGAAAGAAAGCCGGGTGAACCACTGGGGCAAGCTCTCTTTCAGATGGATTTACTGGAACCTCCTGCTCAAGGCGATTCCCCTGCCGGGTGTCGGCCATCGGATGAGCCGGGCAGGAAAACAAATCCCGGCGGACCTCCTGCAAGCCGAGCCCGCTGTTTAATCCCATTAAATGACAAGCAATACTATGCCACAGAAAGCAATTAACGGCGCGACCATCGATGTAAACGACGAGGGCTACCTGACCAATCACGCGCAGTGGAACCGCCAAATCGCGGTTGCCCTGGCGCAGGAGGTCGGTATTACGCTGACCGAGGCCCATTGGAAGGTCCTGGATTTCATTGACAAAGATTTCAAGGAGAAGGGGGGCGTGCCGGGGATGCGCCGCATGAACAAGGTGGGCAACATCCCCACTAAAGAGCTTTACACGCTCTTCCCCGACGGGCCGATCAAGAAAGCGGCCAGGATCTCGGGTTATCCCAAACCGGCCAGTTGTGTTTAACCGGAAGAAACCTCTATGGCAAACAACGATAAAATCAAGAAAGTATCCATCATCGTTTCGCGCGGTTCGCTCGACGGGGTGTATCCCGGCCTGATCATGGCCAACGGCGCGCGTATGGAGGGCATCGAAGCGAACCTGTTCTTCACTTTCTTTGGCCTGTACGCGGTGCTCAAAAAGTATATGGGCAGCATTAAGATTGCTACCGTCGGCAACCCCGCGATGCGCGTGCCGGACGCCAAAGGGTTCCCCTTGCCCTCTTTTATGGGAGCTATCCCCGGTGTGTCGGCGTTCGCTACTTCGATGATGAACAAGGAAATGGCCAAACTGGACATCCCCCCCATCCCCGAGTTCGTTGAGATGATCCACGACGCGGGCGGCAAACTCTACGCCTGCAAGGCTACGGTGGATATGTTCCACTTGACCAAGGACGACTTTTGCCCGCAGGTTGAACGTGTCCTCACCGTCGGTGATTTCTACGAACTCGCAACGGGCGGCCAGATCATCTTCACTTAACGCCAATTCGATGCTGTTGGATGCCGCGCTCCGAGTCCATGAATGTCAAAGAGCACTGGGAGAAAGTGTATCGCGAAAAAGATCCAACGACCGAAGTGCTGGACCTTCCCGCTGCGGCACTCGAACCCGCACCGGTGTCGCCTTGGGAAGCGGGTAGGTGCCGTCGCCGGGCTTGAAGCCGATGTGACCGCCTTCGCACCGCCGCGCCGATTCCACCTCTGGCATGACCGCGCGGATCTCGCGGCTGCCGTGGACAAATTGCCAAATTAGTGTGGCCAGCCTGCGCCGCCAACGTTTTGCGAACGCGCGGTCGCTCATCGGGCCGTGTCAAACCCGCGGCAGGACGGAATTATTTAGGTGTGTTTGGCACTGGAATGGATTGTGGCGGGCATCCTGGAGATTTATCCGTCATTCACCCACGATGCAGAATCCGCATGCTCGCTCAGCCTAAAACAAGCGGACCTTCCGCTGCGTTATTCTCCTCGATGGCTTCTAGCTTCCTTTTAACACTGGCAAAGCAGTCAGGGCACATCCCGTGCGTGAAGGACGCATTGGTATGCTGCATGATGTACGTTTCCACCTCCGGCCAGTCGCCCGCCCGGTCTTTGATCTTCTTGCAGTAACAGCAAATCGACAGTCGTCCCGTCAGTGTCTTAACGCTGGACAGCACGCCCTGGAACCGCTTGAGCAGTTGTTGTCTCGATTGTTCGGCCTGATGCCTGTAGAGGCCCATCCGGACAGCGATTTTGATATCGGACGTTTTGTAGGGTTTGAGGATGTAACCGCATGGTTCGGTTTGCTGGGCTCGCTCCAGCACGGAGCCGTCGCAATAGCCGGTGACGTAAATCACCGGGATTTGAAATGCACGAAGTTGCTCGGCAGCCTGTATGCCATCCATCTCGCCCGATAGTTGAATGTCCATGAGCACCAAATCCGGCCTGTGTTTTTCGGCGAGAACCACGGTCTGTTCCGCTGACCGCGCCACTTCAAGCACTGTGTAATCGAGACCTTCCAGCGTTTCTTTCAGGTCCTGGGCCAGGTCTTGGTCGTCTTCGGCGACAAGAAGCTCTGTCTTGCCCGAAAGATCCTCGCAGCAGCGCCCCGTTTTTTCATCGAAAGGCAGCACGCTTTTGCAAACATCACAGGGCGTCATCCCACGTCTGGGGAGCAGCCCTTGTGCCAGCCAGGCCTTGGATGTCCGCCACCGCTTGCATGGCCGGTCCGACTGTGTCCCAGTTCAGTGCCGCCGCCTGCTCTTGCCGAGTTTCAGCGGCATTCAATGGGGCCTGTGCCCGACAGTTTCATGAAGCAGCGACTGGACTGTTACCAACAACTGTCCACTTTCGTTCACGGCAATGGCGTAAGCAGTCAAATCGCGCTTCGCCGGGCCTTCAGTCACATGGCCGTTGGGGTCAAAAGTTGACCCGTGGCATGGACAGTAAAACGAACGGTCCGGCTCCGCGTTGAGTTTGCATTTCTTGTGGGTGCAAATGGCCGAGAGGGCGATCAGTTTTTCGCCTTGCCGGACAATGAAGAATCCCTGGGCACGGAAGGCGGCATACACACCGTTAGCGGCAAAGCTGCCAACCGGCCCTGCGTTCACCACTCGTTGGGCCCCAGAGGAACTATTATTGTGTTCCACAGCTTGGCAGCCGGTGACTACTATCGTCGTCAACATTAGAAACTCGCGCCGGTTTAGGTTCATGGTCTTACATTTAATCCGGGAAGCCCCCTTTGGCCGCAATCCTTAGAATTGAAACACCAAACTTGTAATGACACCCCAACCTGTTTGCTCGCGAGCGCCGCTGTCCATCGGGAAAACAAACCCGATCCCAGGGCGTGGCTGCACGCGGCCAACGGCTTTAAGGTTGATACGCAACCCAGCATTTCCGAGCAGGCTGTTATGGCCGGGATTGCCTTTGTTCAATTCTGTCTCGCCAATTAATTCGAGAAACGGAATCGTCTCCAGCACATCCGGCAGCGGCAATCGGTTGCGGGCAATCGTGTAGCCGAACACAAACCCATATTCAAATGTTTGCAAACCGCCCTCCTCGCCGGGGCCGAACAATGTTGAATAACCAAAGATGGATTGGGTGGTGAAATTGCCTATTTTCAGGTCAGTGAAGATTTTGGGCACCAGTTCTGCATTCTTGCTGAGAGCCGAGCCAGTAGGAATACCCACTTCGATTCCGGCTCCGAACGTCGAGTCCACAAGGCCGCTTTCTGAGACGAATTGATAGAACGGGCAACGTGCGCCCAGATCAAGGTTGTCCAGCCAGTTGAGCAGGCCGTAGCGCGTGCTTGTGGAAATCTGCGAGGAAAGTGAGGCAGTCTGCTCGTTTGTGAGGGCAGCGCCGGATTCAACGGCCAACGTGCCCAGCCAAGCGAGGATCAAAGCGGTTTTCATGGGGCAAGGCTAACTGATGCCAAAAACCCCCGCTTGCGTTCGCTTGCTATTTTTTGGCGGTGGGTTGCGCCATGGCCGGAACGGCCAAGAAACCCGATAACTTGGCGGCCCTGAGCAACGGCCACCATCCTCATCGGTATTGGATTCGCGATGGGCGACTCGATATTCCTGGGGAACTTCAATATCCTGAGTATCTTCTTCGACCGCCTGGGCCTTTTCTGGATTGGCAAAGGCATTTTCCATCTCTGGCGTTAGAGGCAGGCTCAGCTGTAGGGCCGAAAGCTGGGAAGGAAGATTGGATTGAGGAAAGGGCCTCGGAAACAGATCGAGCACGCGGTGTTTCGCGCTCCGCCGCTGGTCAGCGAGGCGCCGGTAGTCACCCGGCTTTGGATCGGAAGCCCCACTCGCCAAAAATGCCGCAGCTCGCCTTTTGCCGTTTACTCGCTCGGTGTCGATGCTTACCCTTGATTCGGCTTGATTTGGAAAATGCTTGTGGCTAAACGACGGAAACAACCACCCTTGTCGGATCAAGCCTTGGAGATAGTGGCGGCGCGTTTCAAAGCTCTGGCGGACCCGACGCGGCTTCGCTTATTGCGCGCTTTGGAAAACGGCGAGAAAAATGTGTCCCAATTGGTCGCCGCGACGGGAGGGCTCCAGGCGAATGTCTCTAAACAGCTTGCAGCGTTGGCCAACGCCGGAATGGTGGGGCGGCGCAAAGCGGGCTTGAAAGTGTTTTACTTCATCGCCGACGAGACCATTTTCAAGCTTTGCGCGCTCATGTGTTCCCGGCTCCAGAAGGAGTTCGATCTCAAATCGTCTCACTTTTCAGGTTAAGGCAGCAACTCTACGCGGTAGTAGGTCGCCGGTGCGCCACTCGCCGGCGCCTGCAGCTCGGTCGTGTTGTTTGTGGCTGTGCAGGAGGAGCTCATGACGGTCCAGTTTCCGGCCTCCAGATTCGTGCAGGTCCATACCTGATACGTCAGGCCGGGCTCGCTGGTCCATTGGAGCCGCAGTCCGCCGCCGCGCGGTTGACAGGAGACGATTTGCACCATGCCACGCAAATATGCCGCGCGCGCCACCGAGTAGCCCAAGGCGCCAAAATCCAGCACGCTGTTGGGGCTGTGACAATCGGCGCAGTGCAACGACTGCGCGCCGGACTTGATCGCGTGGTTAATGCTGATATAGGAGCCGGTCGCCTGAGTCGGATCGGTGCTCTCCACATAGGTGGGGCTCATGGGATTATTGGGCAGGTCCAGCCCAGCAAGCTGGCCGCTCCAGAGGTTTGTGCCAAGCGCCATCAGTTGTCCGCTGGGGGTTGTAAAAATCTGTGAGCTGCCTTGCATTAGCAACCCCATTCGGCCCATGCCGATATCGACCGACTCCCGGACGTTGCCGGTCTTCACGTAGTGCTCCTCATCGAACACCAGCAGGTTGGGATATTGTCCCAGCACCTGCCGCTCGACAGTGTTCAGCCCGCTGGGCCGGAGAAAGCCCATGCGGATCAGCGTCCATTGCATTGCGTCCATCGCTGCCAGCATTGTGAAATTCGGATTGAAATCCGGCATCGAACCCAGCCCGCGGCGATCAACGACCATGCCGTTTACAATTGGGCGGAAAGGATAGATTTTCGCGCCCGGCGTGCTCTTGCTCGCGTAAACGGAATCCCACGCGGTTTGATCATTTACCGGCTCAGCCAGCATGCTGGCGTTGCCATTAAACCACCGGTACACGGGCCGCACGCCGTACGGCGGTTCGGAATACGCGGAATAAGGTTCCCAAACACCGCGGTTTGCATGCCACTGCGGGACTGAGGCTTCCGGCCCGTTGGTCACGCCCAGCACCGAGCCCCACACACGACGCGTTGCACCCGAGGCCCAGGGAATATGACAAGTTTCGCATGCGACGAAGGCGGTGTGCTGGTTGTACTGGGACCCGGCCGGCGTGTGAGGCGTGGATGTGTGGCACTGCTCGCAGTCCACTTCGACATCCTGCCGCTCCCAGCCATGCATGTCGCATACGCGCGAACCGCGCGCCATCTGATGACTATTCACCAGGTGACAGTCCGTGCAGAGCAGGCCGTTGGCGGCATGGACATCGTGCGCGGCGTCGTACGGCGTGCCGCGCTTGTAATCAGGCGCCCCCATGCCATGCTCATGGCAGCGCAAGCACGCGCCGCTGGTTACCGGCTCGCCGACGCTTTCTGCGGCCCACATCGAGCGATCCTGAAACCAGTAACGCTCTCCCGTAACGGAGTTGGTAAGCAGCGCCCGATTCGCCGCATTTTCGTCCTGGGGGTCGTAAATGCCATCTCCGTTCATGTCGTAATGCCCGTCAGCCGCATGGCAGATGAGGCAATCCAGGCCGTCAATCTGCGATTGGCTGTACCAGCCGGTGCCGGAGTCAGGGAATGGCGGCGCGTTGCCCACATGGCACTTGCCGCAGGCGCTGGAACCCTGATGCCCGGCCAGGTCGGCGTAGTAGTTGAGCATCGCGCTGCTGCCCACCAGTGCGCAAAACCGATCAAGCATCCCGTGCGATCCGCCGCCGGGATATGCCAGCTTGGGGTTGGGGGATCGCCATGTGTAGTGGATGCTGCCGAGGACTTGGTCCACTTCGCCCGGATGACACGCCTCGCAGGTGCTGGGGCCGTCGTAGCGGCCAAAAAAGCCGTAGTGAGAGACGGCATCGCTGCGGGTTCCCGCAAGCAGGCCGAGGACCGAAAAGAGAGCCGCCTTCCAATGATGTTGAGATCGGCGCATATGTATGAGTGCATCAGAAGCCATTCTCAGCGAGCGCGCTTCTCGTATATTGGCAATTAATACTTATATATTGCCATGTGGTCATATACTGTATACATCAGATCGGAAATGATTCCCGACCATTTTCTGCGGCAAGGACTGCGCTTTTTCGAGTGAGGTCCGCAGCAGCTGAATCGCTTCGGCTTGTTCCGTCTGCAAAGCCAATTTCAGGCCCCACGTAACAGCTGGCATCTGGCTTTGCCGAAAGCTTTGTTCCGCTTCCCTGACGCTGTTCTCCAAATCGGGCAAACGCGCTCCAACGTCTCGAAGGCTGCTGCGTCATAATCACCGTGGCTTGCCAAACCTTTTTGCGCGGCATTGAGATTCGTACGCGCACTTTCAACCGCCGCTTCACCCGCGCCAGCAGCGCTTCGACTTCAGGACAACTTGATCTCACCCGGTTTCTGTCCTGACCGAAGGCGGCCACCCGGCATGATTTGCCGGCAAGACCCCAGCGTGGGCGGCGCGGACCAGCAATACTGCGACGGGTTCAACCCGGGCGTAGGCTTCAAAGCGATTCGTCACGCTTGAGGCCCGCACCGTCACAAAACTCCTCTCGGCTTTCCCACTGGAGTCAGCGATCTGCAATTGGATGAAATCCTCGGCGCCTCCAGGCACGCGACTGAGTCGGGATGCGTGAGCCTCATGGCAGCATCACCGCTCGATAAAACCTGGCGCGCAAATCCTGGGGAGGCGCGTCGCTCATTTGGGTCAGTGAGCCCATCATTGTGAAGTTAGTCATCGCCTGCCAATTCGCGCTACTGCCTAACATGTCGGAGTAATCAATCCTGAAATGACTGCCGCTCGGCGCTGCAACCGAGAGGTGAGGTGTTCCGTTGGTGAACTGCATAGTAAACATGCTGAGGGCGGCCGATGAACTGGCCACGGTGCCGACGGCGCTTCGCGCTGTCACAGTGTAATGACCAGCATTTGCCATCGTCATGCCAGAGATCGTGTAGGTTGCGTTGGTAGCGGCCGCAATAGGCATCCCGTTTTGCAGCCACTGATAGGTTAGCGGTTCGCTGGCGCTCATTTGCATCCCGAGCGTGATTGGAGTCCCTGGTCCGACAACCTCCGGCCCGGTTACTGACATCATTATCACCGGCGAGGGCACTGGCGTCAGCAGGAACGCATTCGTGCGTCCGGCATCCATTCCCCATCCGACAATCTGGCCGGCGGCGTTCATGCCGCGTGCCACCATGAGTTCCCAACCACTGTTGGTTGGAATCAAATTGTTCAAATCTATCATGTGGACCGTTCCGCCCATCCCGCCGCCCAGAACGTTGGTTACCATGAATGCGTGCGGCATGCCTGCGGCCGTTTGCGCCATGCCGACTGCCGTGCCTGCATTATTAAGGCAATAGGCAATGCTGTTGGTCCCGCCCAGGGTGCCGAGATCCACAATCGTTTGCCCCATCATGCCGCCGCCTCCCGACACAAACGCATGATAGTTTCCGCCGGACATCATTGCCTGACCGGCAGTGTTACCCATGTCGTCGACGTACCACGATTGGCCGCCCGAGGCCCCCATGCTACCCATCCCCATTGTCATCATGCTCGAACTCCCGAACAGGGCGTTGGTGGACATGATGGGCTCCAAGCTTCCGCTGGACATCATAGCCCCGCCGACCACCATCCGATTGCTGTTGATGCAATGCGCTTCCGAGTTGATGCCGCCGGCTGTCCCGAGGTCCATCATGCCGCCGGATGCGAAGTTGGTCATGAAAAACGCGTGCTGGTCGCCGTTCGTCATCATCGCCCACCCAACCATGTCGCCGTGCATGTCGATCATCCAGGCGGCGCTATTGCTGCCGCCGAGGGTGCCCAAGTCCATCATCGTTGGATTCGTCAGAGCATTGGTGCACAAGAAAGCGTGCATGTTGGTCATCGGCATGCCCGAGGCGCCAACCATCCAGCCGCTGTCATTGACCCCGTAGGCCCAACTGTTGCTCCCGCCCATGGTTCCCAGGTCAGCCAATCGCCCGCCCTCAAACATGAAGGCGTGATATTGTCCCATACCAGTCTGCGCGGCGCCCACAATTTGTTCGTGGTTGTTAATGCTGTAAGCCATTCCGTTAGTGCCGCCGAAGGTGCCGAGGTCGGTGACGGCATAGAACTGGCCGCGGGCCGCGCAGGCCAAGGCGAGGAGAGCCAAGCTTGACAAAAGCGGCCAGCCTGACCGATTGACGATTCTGATCTCAATTCGCTTCATATCTGTTGTTAATTCTCTGCAAACATTTCGAACTTTTTTCTCCATTGCCCGCTGATTGGTTGGATTAAGATGGGTTTCGCCCGTGCTGACTCCCCGATTCTTGGCGAAGCCTTCGCAATTCTTGGCCATCGAGCCTGGACGGGCTGAATGCCCGGCGCCAGCGCCGCAGAGATAGCATTCAACACTCAGGTCGGTACGACCTATCAGATTCAATCCATCTTTTCGCTCAGCGGCGGCTGGCAAAATGTGGGCGGCCCAATTGCCGGCACCGGTTCCCCGATCAGTTACGTCACCCCCACGCGGAACAACGCCCAGATGTTCTTCCGGGTGATCCAAATGCCGTAGTCCCCCAATCTTCGGACGGAGTGATGAGGGTACGGACAGGCCCCTTCGCATTAGCACGGAGGGGCCTTCTGCTTCGGCAGAGCCTGCGCGACCCACGAGGCGTTAGAGAGCTGCAGCCGAAAGGAAGACTCCACCTCCGCTAAAAGCTCTGCCGCGCCGACAGCCGACGCATCATCTTTGCAGTTCATCGTCATAATGGCGCGAAATGCATTGAAGAACGGCTGGCACGCGCCATCCCGCTTTTGCGGCTTGCCCCGACACCGATGGCGGCGCCCGGGAGGGCGCCCAGAATAGCCTTTGTCAGATTGAACCTGTCTGGGTGCTCATGCGCTTCGATGTCATTCATGGCAATGTTCGCCTCTTACGCCTGCGCCGGTTTCCGTTTTCCTTTAAAGCACCGCCGTCTGGCCAGCTTCCTGGCTGGAATGTTGAGGTGATCCTGCGCTACTCGCATAGGAGGGTTTGAGGCGTGAGCACGTCACATTGAAAAGCTAAAAAAA
>DASYZB010000030.1 GCA_035946615.1 Verrucomicrobiia bacterium | reverse complement strand
ACTTTGACGCGGCGGCGTGACGGCATCTGCTTCGTTGCTCCTCAGTTACAGAGCGCTGGCGGCTATGCTCCTTCGTCGCGCCTCGCATCTGCCGCCACGGCGCTCGCGCCAAAGTGTAAATCTTATTTCCTGACAGCCCCTAACTTAACTTGATGCGCCCCGGTGGTCGCGGCGGATCTTCTGGGCCCGGAGGGGGGCGCCGGCCGGTTTCTGCTTGCCCGGCCAATTCGAGCAAGATACACTTTCCCACTCGGAAGACTTGCGAAAGGCTATCGAAAATCAACGGCTCTCATCGGTCTTTCGATTCTCGCGGCGCGCTTAGCTCAGCGGTAGAGCACTTCCTTCACACGGAAGGGGTCGCAGGTTCAAACCCTGCAGCGCGCACCAGAAGTGCCGGCGGGGGTGACTATCCCGGTTGGATTTCGTTATGCCGTTAAAGGCACTTGACTCCGCAGGTCAATAGCGCCTATTCTCTGGAAAATCCGAGGCATATGCGGCTGCACGAGTGATTTCGATATGTACCCGCGTGGGACGCATATCCGTTGCTTTTGTGTCTGCGTTTTGGCCTCGAAACAATCGGGAGAGAAGTATATGGCAAAAGGCAAAGTCAAATGGTGGGACAATAAGAAGGGTTTGGGCTTCATCGCTCAGGATGGGGGGCAGGATGTGTTTGTGCATCATACCGCCATTCTTGGGAATGGCTTCAAAACCCTCCGTGAAGGCGAGGAAGTGTCGTTTGATGTGGTAACTGGTGAAAAGGGACCCAAAGCCGAGCACGTCCAGCGCCTTACCGCTCAGTAACTGACGCGCCCCATCCTGTTTGGTGGGACGCTTGTTTTTCCGGCAGCCTCTCCGGCGCAGAGAGAGAGAGTGGCAGCAGCGGGAGGGCGCTGTCACTTTGCCGGCGCGCATTTTAGACCCCAGGTAAATGAATATACAGGTGGCAGTGCTGTGTGACGCGGCAACTGATGACAACGGCAAATTAAACCTGCTGGGCGCTTTTGACACAATTTACACCCAGCAACTCCCGGCCGTGCACCCGCAGTGTTCCGTGGCCCTGCGCGTGACGTTCTTCAACGGGGATGAAGGCAAACACAATTTGCGATTTAATTTCGTCGATGCAGATGGCCGATCGATAATGCCCGATTTCCCCCCTATCCCTGTCGAGGTGGCCCTCCCCGAGGACATGCATTTCGGGACGCGCAATTTCATTGTTAATATCCAGCAACTCAAGTTCGAGAATCCCGGTCTTTATTCGATTGATATTTCACTCGATGACCAGCCCCAAGCGAGCATCCCGCTGCTCGTGAAGCATAATCCACCCTCCACCTAGCTAGAAAGAGTCTAGTGTATCTATCGGGAGGCACGATTCGAGGATGGTCAGGTAACCCTTATCCTCCACGAGCTACATGAGCGAGGTCCTGGACGCCGAGGATGGCCACGTCGATCTATCGCACCAAGGCCACACTCTGACGGTCGTCGTGGGCGTTAACGAATCTCGTCGGCGGCAATGCCGGTTGCGGTAGGATAGAGCGCCTTAATCATCGCAATCGCCAGCGATTGGCTCGGCGCGTCGATGGCCGTCTGCTGCCGGATGCCAAATAAGGTGAATCTGACTTTCCATTTCTTCATAAAGTGGGGTGGATGTTGAAGTATTTTTGAGCCTCTTCTTGGTCTTGAGCGACCAGTAGTTCGACCGGATTTTCTCGGGCGAGTTGCCAGCCAACTTTGCCGTACGACCGATGTCGTCGTGCAGTGCCAAGTGATACTCGGGTTAGCAGGTCTCGGTACGACGCAGGGCGAAGCTCACCGCTGGCCAGTTGGGTTTCTTTGCAGGACAAGAACTGGCTGGCGAGGTCGCCGAAAGGGGTCTCCTTGACTGGGGCCGGGGGAGGCGTCTGCGGGGCCTGCCCGCCAAGTTCCTTGATGACCTTCTGGATGGCCTTCTCAGCCACGGCCTGGAGGCGAGCCTCTTCAGCCTGCACGGGCGTCAGTACCGGCTCCGTGAGCCTGCTGGCGGCTTGCCTGGCCTTCTCGATGGTGCGGGAGCACTTGGCTTTGCGCTTACCTGTTGTCGGGTCTTTGTAGTCGAAGCGGAACTCCCAATGGTCGGTAAGCCAGTAGCGGCGCACAGGAACCAGGCGGCCCTGCACTTGGACGTGTTCAACCAAATTGTCTGCAATCGTCTTCACTGTTGTCATGCAGTGAAGAACGGGATTCATGATAAGAGCTATCATCCGGCGATGTTAGCCCATGTTAGCCCCAAAACCCCTTGAAAATCAGGTAATTTGGAGCGGGTGATGGGAATCGAACCCACGTGGCCAGCTTGGAAGGCTGGAGCTCTACCATTGAGCTACACCCGCGCTTGAACCAAATAGTAGGCAGGCATGGAAAAATGTCAATTCAGAGGCTGTTCTCTGTTCTCGGGTAACAGCTACTTTTGGCGCGCGGGGCTCAGAGCGTGTGTTGGCTGTTTTCAGCCAGGGTTTTTACTCTGCCGCATTGAGTTTTTCGCGAGCTTTTCTCTTTATCGATTGCTTTGAGGAATGATTGAGGATTGTTTCGAGGGCGTTTCTGCGTTCTTCTTTTGATACACCGGGCAGGTCCTTGCCTGCCAAATCCAGGATAGCTGAGCAGGCCTCGTCCGAAATCCCGGGGTCGCCCGCGAAGTTCATAAGAGGTTGGAGCGCCCCGGCGCTTGAGCTTTCGCGCAGCACGGCAATGGCCAGGCGCTTTTCTTCTGGCCGCTGGAGCAAGGGCAGCACCTCGCCCAGGTTCGTTACCTTCTGCTTATCGTTGAGTTTTTTGTCGCCTTGCAGGAACTGCAGATACCCACGCAACGCCAATACCTGGTAGGAGCTTTTCTTGTCCGAGCGCGCCAGTTTCAATAGCGGCTCGGCCACCGAACCATCCTCCGGCCATGTATTGGGCCAGCTTGCCAGGGTCCGCACCGCCTCGGCTTGAACATTTTCGTCCGGGTCCTCGATGGCTGCGGTGACGGCATCCAAGGCTTCAGGTCCGCCTGCCGAGGCCAGTGTGTGCAGGCCCACTGCGCGGAGTGTGCCGTCGTTGCTCTTCAACAGGGGCAGCAAACTCGGCACGCAAGAAGACCCTTCACGGCTGCTGATGTCCATCAGGGCATTCTCGATGGGCGAAGTTTGGGTGTCCTGGCCGGACTTCAAAAGCCTCACCAGGCCGGGTATCTCTTTCCGAGTGCCGAGGATGCCGATGGCCTCGACAGCGGCCACCCGGACTGCGGTGTCTTTGTCACCTGCGGCTTGCAATATGACGGGCAGACTGGCCCCAATCTGCCGTTGCGCCGCGACCCGGACCAGCACCTCGCGAGTTTTGCCTGAAGCATTCTGAAGCCGGTCGATGACCGCGCTATCCACTTCAGCCCCCGGCAAGCGGATTAACGCCGCTGTGGCTGCTTTTGCCAACGGCTCGTCCGCTCCCACGGCGTCCTCGAGCAATACGGGAAAACTCGCGCTGTCCCCTGCGCGGTCCAGAACCTGAACGGCGACCAGGCGCAGCCTGGGCGAACCGGTCCTTGCCGCGTCGAGGATGGCGGGGTTTGCCGCGGGGTCATGTCGCCCAGCCAACGCCAGCAGTAGCATGGGCTGGCGATCGCTGCTGGCGCGATGCATCTCCGTAACAATGGCCCGGGTCGCTTCGGGGCCGGCCAGCTCGCGCGCGGTGCGCAAGCCGATCCCGAATTGGGCCTTGTTGGTCGAGCGGAGCGTCGCTATCAATAGCCCAACGCCTTTCGGGCCGCGGGCCAGAATTGCCCCGCGCGTGGCTTCCAAAACCCTTTCTTCGGCCACTTTGGCCTTGCGAACGGCATCATAAAGCTTCACGGCTTGGGCCGAGTTTTGTTGCTGCATGAATCCTTCGGCGCACCGGATGCAACCCTCAGCGATTCCTGAGCGGGCATCCTCGGGCGCGCGCGCGAGGGAATGCTGCAGGGCCTTTGCCACCCGCGCGCCGCCAATCCGTCCCAGGGCATCAGCCGCCGCCGCGACGGTTTGCGCGTCGGCATCGTTTAATTTCAAGACCAATGCATCGACAGCATTGGGGTCCTTTCGGACGCCAATGGAATTGATGGCGCCAATCAGGAGCCGGCCATGCAAATTGGGCAGGGCTGTGCGCAGCGCCTCGTCCGCCTCGGGACCGGGGATGACTTCCAGCGCGATTCGTGCCCAGGAGGCCAGTTCCTTATCAGCCAGCAAAGGCGCAAGCACTGGAACCGCCTGGCTGCTGCCGTAAATGGCTAATTTTTTGCAAGCGATCGCTTTGTCACCGGGGGCAGCGTCTGATTTGAGTATGGCAATCAGGTCGCCTTCGGTGGGCGGCGGTTGATCCTCGGCAGCGAAGGTCTGACCGGCAATCAAGCTGAAACCCAGGAAGGTCAAGGCGTACAGCGCAGCGAGTCTGCGATTAAATCGCGCTAAGCATGCCGGGTGTGAGGCATCCCGCCGCTCGTCCAAGGCCGCATGCTGTCTTCGGCTGGCTTGATTCGCGTGAATGGTTAAGGGGGATAGAAAGCGAGCATCCATAAAGTTAAGATTTCTGTTGGTTCTCGCGGGTCCCTTCGAGGTGAAGCTGAAGACGCCCGCAAGGTTCAGTGGTTTAAATTCGCCACGGTTCCCGCAAGGCTTCGGAGCGGAGACGATTGGCCTGTTCATCACCGATGAACTCGCTCTTCACCGGATCGAAGTTCACCTTGCGATTCAAGTAGAGGGCGATATTTGCGGCGTGGCAGGTGATGTGCGAATAGCACATCGCGTCAGCATTGGCCCTGGTCTGGCCACGCGTTTTGACGCAATCCAGGAAATCCCGGATGTGGAAGTTGGCGGGGTAACCCGTGACTTTGGCGCCTTCGCCGACCAGCAGTGCTTTCGAGCTGGCCACCAGGTCCCCATCGTCGCCGGTCTCCACCCAGCCGGTCTCGCCTTCGAACCGTACCGGGCACGAGCCCAATCCAATCCAGCCGTCGTCGCGCATGACCAGGTTTACGCCATTGGCGTAGCGGGCGTGCAACTCCTTGCCGGCCGGCTCGTACTCGACGGGGGAAGTGCCATCGGCGTCATTGGCCCACTGGCAAAGATCGACGCAATGCGAGCCCCATTCCAGGCAGCCCCCGCCAACCATCCCCCCGCCTTTTTCAAAATTAAAACCGTCCAGCCACCGTTTGTTAAAGGGTCTCCAGGCGGCCGGTCCTAGGTACAAATCCCAATCCACTTTTTCCTTGGGCGGCTCGGGTTCTGCCGGCGCCCAACCGCTCATCGTGGTGGCCAATCCGTCGGGATGCGCGTACACCGTTTTGAGCTTGCCGAGCTTGCCGCGCCGGGCCAAATCGACGGCGAAAGCGAAGTTGGGCAGGCTCCTTCGCTGGGTTCCGGCCTGGAACACGCGCCCGGTGCGGCGGATAGTGGCAGCCAGGGCGAGGCTTTGGACGATGTTCTTGGTGCATGGCTTTTCGCAATACATGTCCTTGCCTGCGTTGGCGGCCAAAGTCGCGGCCGTCGCATGCCAATTGGGGCCGGTGGCAATGAGCACCGCGTCAATATCCTTGCGGGCAAGCAACTCCCGCATATCGCGGTACATGGCGCAATCCTGGTTGCCGTATTTGTCGTCGGCCTTTCTCTTGACGGCTTCTCGCCGCTCGGCTTTCACGTCGCAAACCGCGACGAACTGCACGTCGGGCTCTTCGAGGAAACACCCCAGGTCATAGGTGCCCCGGTGGCCGATTCCGATGCCGCCCAAGACAATCCGGTCGCTTGGCGCTACCCCGCCATCCATGCCCAGCACGGCCCCGCGAACGATTTGCGGGGCAGCCAGCAGGGCGCCGGCTTGCAGGGTTCTTGTTAAGAAATGGCGCCGGTTAAGCGGATTTCGGCTCTCCTTCGCTGCGGATGTATTTTTGCTCATGGCTGTGGCGGATTGTTGTCCCGGTTAGACGCCACAGCAACCAAATTCTTCAAATCCAGAAGAATGCGGCAGTTGCGGTTTATTCCCCAAAGGCGCAATATCGCCTTAACGAATTCATGGCGGACATCGAGCAAAATCAATCGCGGATTGGCGGTCCCGCCCGATTTTCCTATTTCTTTATGCTTGGCGCCATTCTGCTGATGGGTTGGCTTGGGTTGGCAGGTCCGCTCGTTGTTGCCTTATTTACCTTCCTTGCGCTCAGCCGTCTGCGCCTGCCGATTCGGGGCGGCAAGTGGCTTGCCTTTGCTACGGTTTTGATTTTGCTGTCTGCTATCGCTTATGGTCTGGGCTATTTTATCCACGCTACTATCGACGCGCTCCCCCAAATAGCTGATAAAGCCATTCCAGCCATCATTGCCTGGGCAAAAGAACACGGCATCCAATTGCCCTTTACTGACTACGATAGTTTGAAAGACCTCGCCTTTGAAACCGTTAAGAGCCAGGTGCAGTTCTTTGGCAATGTTGCCCGATTCGCCCGCGGCGCTTCGAGTCAATTGTTGTTTCTGGCCGCAGCCTGCATCATTGCCATCGGCCTGTTCCTCAATCCGCAGTTCCAACGTCCTGTGCAGGGGAGGGTTCAGGACGACAATCTCTACTGGGCTGCCAGCGCAGAAATAGCCGCTCGTTTCAAAACTCTCCACCAAAGTTTTTCGACCGTCATGGGCGCCCAGGTAATTATCTCGGCAATTAACACCGCGCTGACCGGTATCTTTGTTGTCGTGACAGGGCTGCCCTACGCCTTTGTGATCATCGGCATGACTTTTTTATGCGGTTTAATTCCGGTGGTGGGCAATCTGGCCAGCAACTCCATTGTTGTTGCCATCGGGTTCACTATCTCGCCCAAAATGGCTCTTGTTGCCCTGATTTTCCTGGTGCTGATTCACAAGCTGGAATACTTCCTCAACAGCAAAATCGTGGGCTGGCGCATCCACAATCCATTCTGGCTGACCCTCCTGGCTTTGATCCTGGGCGAAAGAATTCTTGGCATCCCCGGCATGATCCTCGGACCGGTGCTGTTGAATTACCTCCGCCTCGAGGCCTCAAGATTCAAGACCAAATCATTCGCCCTCGATGAGGCGCTTGTTTCTTAGAGAATTCGCGTTCATCGACGCTCATTGGCGTTAGCAACTAATGGGGTATTGACCTCGTTGTTTTGTTCGGGCTTGGGAGGATAGAATCCTGCTCGCATGTGTGGAAGAAGTTTGCCGTTACTCGTTGTTTCTCTAATCCCTTTGATCGCTGGTCCTCAGGTTTTTGCCCAGGTTCCTGCAGCAACCGCCTCTCCGAATGCTTATTGGGAAGGAATTGCCTCGTCGGCCGACGGGAGCAAACTGGTGGCGGCAGCCTATGCGGACCAAAACCTGAACTCCGGTGAGCTTTATCTCTCAACCAACGCGGGGGCAACCTGGGCCTCGACAAGCGCCTCCAAGGCCTACTGGGAGCGGGTTGCCTCATCGGCAGACGGCACAAAACTGGCCGCAGCAGCTTATACCGATGCCGCAGGGAACCCCGGCGGCGTGTGGACCTCGCCGGACTCGGGCCTGAGTTGGAGCGCCACCAGCGCCCCGGCGCGAAACTGGATGGGGCTGGCTTCCTCGGCAGATGGCCAAAAGTTGGCGGCGCTCGCATGGGGCGACCTTATTTATGTGTCCTCCGATGCAGGCCTCACCTGGATGGCCGCCGGGGTGCCCCGGCAGTACTGGCAGAGCATCGCCTCGTCCTCTGACGGAACAACGCTCCTGGCGGCAGCTTTCAGGGATGCCGACATGAAGCCCGGACCCCTGTACCTCTCGACCAATTCCGGAGCAGTTTGGGTCCAAACCAGCGCCCCTGCAAACTCCTGGTTCTCGGTTGCCTCGTCTGCTGACGGAACACGGCTTGCCGCCGCGTCAACGACCGGCGCGATTTATACGTCTGTGGATTCAGGGCTCACCTGGATTTCGAACAATGTGCCCGCCCTCGAATGGTTTGCGCTGGGTTCGTCGGCTGATGGCACCCAACTGGCCGCCGCGACCGGCGGGGAGTCGCCCGGCCCGGTTTATGCCTCAAGCGATTCGGGCAGGACCTGGAGGCCCGTCGGGGCGCTTAGTGGCTATTGGGCCTTTTTGACCTGCTCGGCCGACGGCAGCCAGTGGGCAGCAGCACCGGGTGGTTTTAAGCCAGGTTCTGTTTACACCTGGCAAACGCTGCCTGCCTTGCAGATTTCTTCATCGAGCAGCGGCGTGGTGGTTTCCTGGCCGGCCAACGCGAAGGGATTCGTGCTTCAAGAAACCCAGGATACCGCTTCGCAAAACTGGTCGGACATCACCAACGGCATCGAAAAAACCTCTCTCGAAAATCGCGCCATCATGTCGCAGCCTGGAACCAAAGCTTTCTTCCGGCTGCGCAAGTAAAACTTTCTGGAGTTGGTTGGAGAAGGGCAGGGCAATTGACAAAGTAGCGCAGGCGTCTCGCCTCTTTGTTTTAGAATTATTCCAAATATTGACAAAAAGGCGCGCTGCGCTAAGGTGGTGGACATGGGTGTGCCTCCCAAGAACAAGCTCCGCGCGGATTTAAATGCGCGGCTGACGACCGGCGGGTTCCGGTTCACGCCGCAGCGCGACCACGTGTATTCTGTCTTGTTGCAGAGACGTGATCACCCGACCGCCGAGGAGGTCTTTATCCGGGCCAAACGGGAGCTGCCGGATATTTCCATGGCAACGGTTTATAACTGCCTGGACGCCCTGGTGCAGTGCGGGCTGGTGCGGCAGTTGAGCCTCCAGCGCGGGGCGGCCCGGTTTTGTCCCAATATGCAGGAGCATTGCCATTTTTATTGCGACACCTGCCAAAGCGTGTTTGATATGGATTTGCCGGGAAAGACGGGCGCGCGCTTGCCCAAGGGTTTTAGGGCCGAGCGCTACGATGTCACCATCCATGGCTGCTGCCCGGCTTGTTCGCGCGCCGAAAAATGAGGAGAGCCGGCGCGTCTTCGGGGCGCGCCTGGTGACCAATTTAAATGATTTGCAGTCGTATTATCTTTTGTTAATGGAAAGAAGCTGATGAGCACCGCAACTGAAACCATCGAGGGCCTGGTCAAACAGGAGTACAAGTACGGTTTCTACACCGATGTCGAAGCCGATTCAGCCCCGCCGGGATTGAGTGAGGATACCATCCGGCTGATCTCGGCCAAGAAGAACGAGCCCTCGTTCATGCTCGATTGGCGGCTCAAGGCCTATCGACATTGGCTCACAATGAAAGAGCCGGCCTGGCCGCATGTCCATTATCCCGCCATCGATTATCAGAAGTCGGTTTATTACTCCGCGCCGAAGAAAAATGGGGAAGGCCCAAAGAGCCTTGAAGAAGTCGATCCGAAACTGCTCGAGACCTACGAGAAGCTCGGCATCCCGCTCAAAGAACGCGAGCGCCTGGCAGGCGTGGCGGTGGACGCCGTGTTCGATAGCGTCTCGGTCGGCACCACCTTCAAGGACAAGCTGGCTGAGCGAGGGATTATCTTCTGCTCGTTCACGGAGGCCGTCCATAATCATCCCGACCTGGTGAAGAAGTATCTCGGGATGGTGGTGCCTTACACGGATAATTATTTCGCCGCATTAAACTCCGCCGTCTTCAGCGATGGCTCATTCTGCTTCATCCCTAAAGGCGTCAAGTGCCCCATGGAGCTTTCGACTTATTTCCGCATCAATGCCGCCAACACCGGCCAATTCGAACGGACGCTCATCGTCGCTGAGGAAGGCGCCTCGGTGAGTTATCTCGAAGGCTGCACCGCCCCGATGCGCGACGAGCACCAGTTGCACGCGGCGGTCGTCGAGTTGATAGCCATGGACAATGCCCAGATCAAGTATTCCACAGTGCAGAATTGGTACCCGGGAGACGAGCAGGGGCGCGGCGGCATCTATAATTTCGTCACCAAACGCGGGCTGTGCAAAGGCCGCAACTCCAAAATCTCCTGGACCCAGGTCGAGACCGGTTCGGCCATCACCTGGAAGTATCCAAGCTGCGTGTTGCAGGGGGAAAACTCGGTCGGCGAATTTTATTCCGTGGCGGTGACGAACAATTACCAGCAGGCCGACACCGGCACCAAGATGATTCACATCGGCAAAAACACCCGCAGCACCATTGTCTCGAAGGGCATCTCGGCCGGTCACGGCCAGAACAGCTACCGCGGGCTGGTTAAAATCCAGAAGAGCGCGGCCAATGCGCGGAACTTTTCTCAATGCGATTCCCTGCTGCTGGGCAACCAATGCGGCGCCCACACCTTCCCGTATATCGAGGTAAAGAACACCTCGTCGCGCATCGAGCACGAGGCCTCGACCTCAAAGATCGGCGAGGACCAGATTTTCTATTGCAATCAGCGCGGGCTTTCCACCCAGGACGCCGTCAATATGATCGTCAACGGTTTCTGCAAAGAGGTCTTCCGCGAGCTGCCGATGGAATTTGCCGTGGAAGCGCAGAAGCTGCTGGGTGTCAGTCTCGAAGGAAGCGTCGGGTAAACCAACTGTCAATGAGCAAACAACCGATATTGGAAATCAGGGACCTCAGCGCGGGTGTTGAGGGCAAACAGATTCTCAAAGGCGTGAACCTGGAGATTTCCCTGGGCGAAGTTCACGCCATCATGGGCCCCAACGGCAGCGGCAAGAGCACCCTGGCCGCCATTCTCGCTGGACGCGAAGGATACGACGTGACCTCCGGGCAGGTCATTTACCAGGGAAAAGATTTGCTGGACATGGACCCGGAAGAGCGCGCGCGTGAGGGCGTGTTCCTGGCCTTCCAGTACCCGGTGGAAATCCCGGGCGTCAACAGCACTTACTTCCTCAAGTCGGCCCTCAACGAAATCCGCAAACACAACGGACAATCCGAACTGGACGCGATGGAGTTCCTGACGCTGGTGAAGGACCGGATGAAGGTGCTCGAGTTGAGCGACGACCTGTTGCGACGCTCGGTCAACGAAGGGTTCTCAGGCGGTGAAAAAAAACGAAACGAGATTTTCCAAATGGCCGTGCTCGAACCGCGCCTGGCTATCCTCGACGAGACTGATTCGGGCCTGGACATTGACGCGCTGAAAATCGTTTCCAACGGCGTCAACAAACTGCGCCGGCCAGATAATGCCCAATTGGTGATCACGCATTACCAGCGGCTGCTCAATTATATCATCCCTGATTTTGTGCACGTCCTGGTCGATGGCCGGGTCGTCCGGACGGGCAACAAACAACTCGCCTTCGAACTGGAAGAAAAGGGCTACGACTGGATCACCCATGGCGAGGCCTTGACGGTGTAGAGATAGCCTCATGATGCAGTGCCCCCCATGCCCGAAAGGGTGACTTCAGCCGGGTTGCGGGGTAGGGCATGTATGGTGAGCCGTTTCAACGGCTTTCTGGGTTCTTCTGTCGTAACCACACAAAAATCCATTGGTCTTGAAAGCCATGGTGGCTTATGAGAGTTTTTGCCCATGAACACCGCGCCGCGCCTCTCAGTACGCCTGCCTGATCTCACGTTGCTTTTGGCCTCGACCTTCGCCTGGGCGGCCACTGACGCCCCGGGTCAGACAAACTCCGCCTGGTTAGCCGAGCATTACACAAAATACGAGTATCGCATTCCCATGCGCGATGGCATTCGGCTCTTTACCCGGGTTTATATCCCCAAGGACGATTCCCAGCCGTGGCCCATCTTGCTGACCCGAACGCCCTATGCCCTTAAACCCTACGGCGTGGATAATTATAACGACCCCAGCGGCTCGTTTGAAACGCTTGCCAAAGACAAGTTCATCCTCGTCACACAGGACGTTCGCGGACGCTATGCCTCGGAGGGGACCTACGTTCATGTGCGGCCATATAACCCAAATAAAGGGCCCAAGGATGCCGACGAAAGTTCCGATGCCTGGGACGCGATTGATTGGCTGGTGAAAAATGTCCCCGATAACAACGGCAAGGTCGGCATGTTCGGCATTTCCTATCCGGGCTTTTATACCTCGATGGGAATGATCGACTCCCACCCGGCCCTCAAGGCTGCTTCCCCGCAAGCGCCCATCTCCGATTGGTTTATGGGCGACGACCTGCATCACAATGGCGCGTTTTTCCTCTCTCAAAACTTCGGCTTCTTTTATTGGTTCGAAGAGAAATCCGATGACCCGTTGCGCGACGCCGGCAAGCATTTCGTTTTTAATGACCCGGACGGCTACGATTTCTATCTGCGGATGGGGCCGCTCGCGAACTCCGACGCGCTCTTCCAGCACGCCATCCCGGCTTGGACAGAGTTTCTGGCGCATCCCAACTACGACTCGTTCTGGCAGGCGCGCAATATCAGGCCCCATTTAAAGAACATTCACTGCGCCGTCATGACCGTGGGTGGGTGGTTCGACGGCGAAGACCTCTTCGGCGCGCTCGAGACCTATCGCTGGGTTGAACGGTTAAATCCCACCATTACCAATGTGCTGGTTATGGGGCCCTGGGCGCATGGCGATTGGGGCCGAAAGGAGGGCGATAAATTGGGCGAAGTACTATTTCACGCCAAGACAGCCGCCTTTTACCGCCAACATATTGAACTGCCTTTCTTCCGGCATTTCCTCAAGGGCGATACAAACAAACCGCCGCCGGAGGCATACGTGTTCGAGACAGGCACGGACCGATGGCGGCGCTTCGATGCCTGGCCGCCGCGCGGCGCGCGTGAGCAAACGCTCTTCTTCAATCAATCCGGCAAACTCTCTTTCTCAGCGCCCGCAGCCGTCTCGGATGCCTACGACGAGTACGTCAGTGATCCCGCCAAACCTGTCCCCTTCACAATGGAAATCACAACCGATTATCCCCGCAGCTATCCGGTGCATGACCAGCGCTTTGCCGCCTCGCGCCCGGATGTGCTGGTTTATGAAACCGAGCCGCTCGATGAGGACCTCACCTTGGCTGGGCCGGTCAAGGCTATTCTCCATGTCTCAACGACCGGCACCGACTCGGATTGGGTCGTTAAGTTGATTGATGTTTATGACCCCGACTTCCCCAATCTCCAACCCAATCCTGCTTACGTCGTTATGGGCGGCTACCAGCAATTGGTTCGCGGCGATGTCATGCGCGCGCGGTTTCGCGATAGCTTCGAGCATCCAGAGGCCATGGTCCCGGGCAAGGCCGCAAAACTCGAATTCACTATGGCCGATGTCTGCCACACCTTCCGCCGCGGCCACCGGGTGATGGTGCAAGTGCAAAGCTCGTGGTTTCCTCTGGTGGACCGCAACCCGCAAACCTTCGTCAACATCGCCACGGCCAGGCCGGAGGATTTCCGCAAAGCCACAGAACGCGTCTATCGTACCGCAACGGCCCCCTCGGGTCTTACAGTGGAAGTGCTCCCCCGGGCCAGACCTTGAGAGCACGTTTTAACAATAGATTGCCGCCATCCTCTCGTCCTCGTTCTCGAACACGCTTTTGATATCCCATTCTCCTTGGGGCAAATACCCCATATCGGTTGAGAGGGGCTGGAACTAAATTAGCCCCGAGCTAAGATGTCCACCGCCTTTCACATCAACCAGTAAACACGATTTATGGAAACCAAATCCGCTGCGGAAATTGAACAATCCACAGAGAAACTGCTGAGGGATTTAAGAGCTGTTGTTGCCGACGGAGAACAACTGTTAAGAGCTGGAGCAAAGGATTTGAGCGAACGCGGGATGGCGGCGCGAGAGCGCCTGGCGGCTGCTCTGGAACTCGCCAAAGACACGCGGCGCAAGCTTGAAGAGCGGGCAGTGGCGGGCGCCAGGGCGACCGATCGCGTGATTCATGATTATCCCTATCAATCGGTTGGCGTCGCCTTCGGAATCGGAATGGTACTGGGCGTCCTGCTGAACCGCAAATAATGGCCCACGACAACCCAGATGCGCCCGGGTTAACGGCGCTGGCAGGCCGGTTGGCTCGAACAGGGCTGAGCGCTGTCGAGAACCGGCTCGAGTTGTTGGTGGTTGAATTTCAAGAGGAGCGGATTCGGATAACCGAACTGTTGTTGTGGGCTTTTAGTCTGATGTTTGCCGGGCTCCTGGCTGCCTTATTATTTACCGCCACGATCATTCTTTTGTTCCGGCCAGGGTTGCGTCTCTATGTTGCCGCCGGTTTCACTGTTTTGTACCTTCTCGCCGCGCTCCTGGCCTGGCTAGGGCTTCGCTCGGCCCTCAAACATGAGCCCTTTTCCGCAACGCTCGAGCAAGCCAGGAAAGACCGGGAGTGGATCGAGTCCTTAAAATGAACGACCTGGAAGCTCGCAAACGCGCCTTGGTTGTCGAGAGTGAACTCTACCGAAAAACACTTGCCTTGGAGTTCCACAATTTGACCCTTCACTTAGAGAGCCTCAGGAGCAAGCTCAGCCCGGTTCGCGCAATGCGTTCTTTGCTGCCGCTGCTTCCACTGGCCGGCGCATGGTTGGGTTCACAATGGTTCGGCCAGCGCCGGGCCAATCGCGCGGCGCAGTCGCGCTCGGGTTTCCAACGAGGGATTGGCCTGGCTGTCATGGCTTGGCGGGTTTACCGCCAGGTAGCTCCAGTTTTGGCCATGGTGCTCTCGAGGCGCCGCCGCAAGAAATCTGAGTCTGATTCGGCCGACGGCAGCATCCCTGCGGAGTTTACCCAGTACCGCAAGGAACGGGATTGAATCGAGATCGCCGAGGTAGAGCGATCACCCCATTTGCAGGCGTCTGGCAGCGCTTAGGTTCTATCCGGTAATTCAACGGGTTCTGAAAACAAGTAAGGATTAGGGAATATGACTATGAAAAAATGGATTCTCAGTGTGTCTGTCTTCTTTGTAGCTGCCGGGATAGTCCACGCCGCCCATATCTGGGATGACCCCAGTGCCTGGTGGAGCGGCCACTTGAGTTATGATGAGAACACGCCCAAGTTTACTGCCCAGGAATTTTCCCTGGACCTCTTTGGCAGCTATATCAATCCCGAGGGCGAATTCCACGAGGTTTTCGAGCACAATATCCGCCACGGTTACTGGGGGGGTGGCGTCGGGGCGAATTATTTCATTACGCGCGAACTCGGTGTGGGGGCCGATTTCAATATGTCGGACAAAGAGGGTGCGCGGCTGGTGGATGATGTGGTCGGCAGTGTGATGCTGCGTTTTCCCATCGAGAGCATCGGGTTGGCCCCTTATCTGATCGGCAGCGGTGGTCGCGCCATCAGTCCGATTTATCAGTGGACCTACGGGTGCGGAGTCGGTTTGGACCTGCGATTTAATCCCACCACAGGCATCTTTTCCGATGCCCGATATTTTTTTGGGGACCAGGGCACGATTTATAATCGTCTCCTGATTCGGATGGGGTTGCGTCTGATCTTCTGATTGGCGGGATTCACCCTATGGCCTGGCGTGGCCTGAGGGAAGAGCTTGCTTTAAGAACAAACTGCCTTGCGGAGTTACCCGTGAGGCGAGAAGGAAAAGTATATGCTCCTAACTCTGGCTCTAATCCTGATCATTCTGTGGCTGCTGGGGATCATCAGTTCCTACACGCTGGGCGGCTGGATTTACCTATTGCTGATTGTGGGTGTCATTATGCTCGTCGTCCGGCTCATTGTTGGCCCGCCCCGTCCGCCGCCCTATTGACCCGTTTGCTGCTGTGAACGCCTTGCCCAGGCCTCCCGGTAGAGACCCGAGCCTGCCTCGCGGCTGGCGGCGATTGTCTCCTGGTAAGGCGTGTCCGCCACATCCACGAAGCCGATCTGATAATTCTCCTCGTCATAAACCCGGCCTGTGACCGGTTCGTCCTTGTACTGGAACCAATGGCAGCCCACAAACTGCGGATGCTGCAACGCTCCACGCACATATTCTTTATAGGCCTCGGCGCGGGCCGCCTGGCCGGCTACCGGGACCAGGCCGGTGTGAAACATCCCGCGGTCCAGCGCTCCGAAATGGAATTCGCCGATCAGCAACGGCACGTCCGCTCCACCATTGAAGCGGAAGTCTGCGACACTGCGCCGATAGAGATTGTAGCTGACCACGTCGCAGTATTTGGCGGCAGCGGCAGCCGCCAGCGGATTGACCCACGCAAAGCGACAGCCCAAATACAATTGATGCGGGGCGAGGGCTTTGATGGCATCGCGCGCCGTGCAAAAGTATCGTTCGGCTGTTTTGGTGTAAAAGGCGGTTAAGTCGGCGTGTGTTCTGGGATTTTGAGGAGGGGTTTTGCGGGCCTGCAACAGCCCGTCCCAGGATTCATGTTTGGCGCCCCAGGCCTCATTTAAGCGCGCGATATCGCCATACTCGGTTTTGAGATCGGACACGAACGCAAGTTTTGCCGCCTGGTCCGGCGGCGAGCGCAGCGCCGCTACCGCCAGCGACACCTCGTCACCCCACGACATCTCGTTGTCCGAGAAATATCCAATGCACCAGGGGTCGCCGGCACTCTTCCCATTCCTGGTTTGCATGCTCCGCCTCAAGGCCTCGCCAAACGACGAATCGAACACATCTGGGAATTTACCCCAATAACCCTCACTGCCGGCCAGCATCCGGCAGCGGCCACTGCCAATGGCATCGGTATAGGGAGTCCGGCGCAGCAGGCGGGTTGCCTCATCGGACCAGTTTCCGATCGTGTTCAAGCCCCAACTGCGCAAGCGCCGGTGAATCAATTCGGGATAGGTCTTCTTCCAATCCGGTCCGTACTTGCGCGCCAGGTTCGCCCCCGCAAAGGAAAAGCAGCGCGGGCTGCGCCCCTGGTAATGGCCCTTGAGCGCGAAACCCGTCGAGACAAATTCCTTGAATTCTGGACGGCTTGCCGGCAGGTCCTCAAACCACAAATCGCGCTCCTCAATCGGAGTCGTATCCACCTCCCGCACACAATCAATGCCATGCGAGAAAAAGAGACGCCCGGCGGGGTCCACCAGCCACCATTTGCCATGGACTTTTTCCGTCCGGAAAAAGCCGGTAGCCTGGCGCTGAGGCCCGACAGCCCAACCACCGTATTTATCCCAATCGGCAGGCCCGTGGTTTGCTTCCAGTTCTTTTGCTTCCGCCCTGCCCTTGAGTTGAAGGTCATCCAAATCTTTTGTCTTTCCGGGCCAACTTTTGTGGCGATACTGCCCGAAAGTATCGATGAACGGGAAAAATGGGGCCGCATCCGTTGTCCAGGCCGTGGGTGCAATATATTGGCCCTCGGCCTGGATAGCCGCCAACTGGAACCGGTGGTCGGCGCTGGGCTTGCTCAAGAAAATGAGCAATTGCGTGATATGAGAGGCCTGCACTGTCCCCGGCCCGCCAGGGGCGACGGGGTAGCCGCGCATCCCAAAGAGTTTCCCGCCCAGGTTGTTATCGCCCGCGCGCTTCAGGATAACTTTGAGCCTGCCTGTTCTTCCGGGCGCCAGGTCTAATGACCCGGTGACACAATGCTCGGTGCCATCTGCGCCCGGGTTATCCGCGCGGCAGGAAACCGTGATCGGCTCGACGCCCGAGTTACTGAGCTGGACGGCAATTTCAGAGTAGGGGGAGAGGTCCCAGGACCCGGTGGGGGCGGGCAGCGCGATGCCAGGCCAGGGCTGCTGATGGCCGGTGACCACACGCAATTCCACGCGGTCGCCTGATGTCACCTTCGCAACTCTTGCATCTGTGGTTTGGACTCTGTTCAAGTCGAAACTATCGCCGAATCCAAAGAGCAACTCGCTGGATTGGCAGTGGGCGTTTAGCGCGCAAACCGCAATGAGGGGAAGGAGAGCGCACGGGGGGTGTAAGCGAGTGAGAGCAACAGGCCGTTTCATGGCATGCAAGTGCTTGACGTTACCGGCGCCGCTCCTCGCTGACAAGCTCGGATCCAGGTTTGGCGAGCTTACAAGGGTTATTGCTCCTGGCACAATCGCTGCTATATTCAGGCGCGCCCTTTTAGGCGAAGAGCTAACGTATGCAGATTCTTAAGTTTACATTGATTTTTTTGGAAGTCTTGTTGCTGTTCAACCTGCTGATTTTTGTGCATGAACTGGGCCACTTCCTGGCCGCGCGCTGGCGCGGTCTCAGGGTGGACCGTTTCGCTGTGTGGTTTGGCAAACCCATTTGGAAAAAGAAAATCAACGGAGTCGAATACGCCTTGGGCACAATCCCCGCCGGCGGTTATGTCTCGCTGCCTCAAATGGCGACTATGGAAATGATCGAAGGCAAAGGCGAGAGCTCCGGAAGGCCTCTGCCGCCCATTTCGGCCCTGGACAAGATCATTGTGGCGGTGGCGGGACCGCTGTTCAGTTTTTTGCTGGCCTTGACCTTTGCGGTGGTGGTGATGGTGGTCGGGCGTCCGGTGAGCGAAGACAGCAACACTACCAAATTGGGCTGGGTCGATCCAAGCGGTCCGGCCTGGAAAGCGGGGCTGCGGCCCGGGGATGATATCATCGAGATCGACCATTATCCTATCCACCATTGGGCGCCGCCATCCCAAGACAGCGTGATGTGGCGAATCATCACCAGCCAAGGCACCCATCTGACGATTAAATACCGCCGAGACGGCCATGATTACGAGACCGAGGCCCTTCCCTATAAGCGCCCCACCCAATGGTACGAACGCAAGGCACTCCGGCAGCTCCTCATTGCGCCGGCGCACCAGGCCATTATCTACGAAGTCGCCACCAACAGTCCGGCAGCACTCGCCGGACTCAAACAAGGTGACGAGGTTGTGGCGGTGAACGGCGAAAAGGCCTACAGCTTCATGCCTGTTATTTACGAGGAAGATTTGATGACCAATGGCCCGATCAAGCCGGTCGCCCTGACAGTTCGGCGGGGCAATAAACAATTCGACACGGTGCTGATGGCCGAGCGCCCGCTCAAGCCCGCTAACAGCTCCCCGTCTTTCGGGATACTGGCGTGGCAAGGACTCACCAACGTCACTCTGGTTCACCCCGGGCCTTTCGACCAGGTGCGCGAAAGCACCGGACAAATCCTGGCGACTTTGGGGGCGGTGTTCTCTCACAAGGGCGATATTGGCGTGCAGCAGCTCGGCGGGGCGGTGATGATCATTCGCCTCTACACAAACCTCTTCGAGAGCCCAGACGGCTGGCGCCAGGTCCTTTGGTGGAGCGTTGTCATCAACGTGAATCTCGCCTTGCTCAATCTCCTGCCCTTCCCCGTGCTGGACGGCGGCCATGTGGCCCTGGCGTTGCTGGAAGCCGTGCGCCGGCGGCCCATCAGTGCCCGGGTCCTGCAGTACCTGCAAACTGCGTGCGCGGTGATCCTGATAGGCTTCATGCTGTTTATTGCCTTTTTTGACACAGGGGACTGGGTGCGCAGCGCGCGCAGCAATCACGAACAACCAATTGTCTTTGCCCCTAAAAAGTAGCTATGCGCTATTGCGATTCGCCGCTGGTTTATAGCCGCCGCCGCGCGCGGGAAGTGGTCGTTGGCGACCCGGCCAATGGCGGAGTGATCATTGGCGGCGACCATCCGGTGGTCGTGCAATCCATGTTGACCTGCGACACGATGGACACCGCCGAATGCATCCAGCAAACGCTGGACCTGGTCGCAGTCGGCTGCCAAATCGTGCGCATCACCGCCCCGACAGTCAAAGACGCTGCGAACTTGAAGAACATTGCCGCTGAACTGCGGGCGCGCGGCTGCAATGTCCCCATCGTGGCGGACATCCATTTCAAGCCCGAGGCCGCCATGGAAGCGGCCAAGTGGGTTGAGATGATCCGCATCAACCCGGGCAATTACGCCGATTCCAAGAAGTTCGCTGTGAAGGAGTATTCTGACGAGCAATACGCGGCGGAACTCGCGCGCATCGAGGCCAAGTTCACACCCCTGGTGAAGCTCTGCCAGGAGCTGGGCCGGGCCATGCGCATCGGCACCAACCACGGCTCGCTCAGCGACCGCATCATGAACCGCTTCGGTGATTCGCCCAGGGGGATGGTTGAAAGCGCCCTCGAATTCGCCCGTATCGCGCGGAAGAATAACTTCCATAATTTCAAGTTCTCGATGAAGTCGAGCAATCCCAAGGTGATGATCGAATGCTACCGGTTGCTTGTCGCGCGCCTGGAACAGGAAGGGCCGGATTGGAACTACCCCATTCATCTCGGGGTGACGGAAGCGGGCGAAGGCGAAGATGGCCGCATCAAGAGCGCTATCGGGATTGGGTCGCTGTTGTGCGACGGTTTGGGCGATACCATTCGCGTGTCTCTCACCGAGGATTCGCCCAGGGAAATCGAGGTCTGCCGCGACCTGCTGGCCCAGGTTCCGGCTTTGGTCAATACGCAGCCGGTCCCTTTTACGGGCCTGCCTTCTTTCGACCCCTTTACCTATACGCGGCGCGCTTCGCCGGAAATCGAGCTGGCCGAGGGCGTCAAATGCGGCGGTGACCAGACGGTTCGCGTAGTCGTCACGCGCGCCACCTGGGAAAAAGTGGCTCCAAAAGTCAGCCTCAAAACCGATGTAAAGCCCGAGGCCGTTTATGAGGACCTTAACGTGCTCGAAGTCGATCCCACCACGGATTTCTCAGTAAACTGCCATACCCAGCTTGTCTCCGTGCGCGATGGCGTCTCACTGCCGCCGATACCGGCTTTTCGGCTTTTGGCGGCGCGGCTGAAGCGGCTTGGGTCGAGCAACCCCATCTTGCTCAAGGACTGCCTGCTTTTTGAATCCACGCCGCTCGAACCGAAAGTCGCCCTGTTGCGCGCCGCAGCGGTGATTGGCGCGCTCCTGGCGGACGGTATTGGCGACGCTATCCTGGTGCGGGTCGAACCTGGTGCGGGGCAATCGCTGCGCCTGGCCTACAACATTCTCCAGGCCGCCGGCTGCCGCTCCTTCAAGACCGATTATGTGGCCTGCCCTTCCTGCGGGCGCACCTTGTTTAACCTCCAGACCATCACCGCTCGCATCAAGGGCCGCACCGAGCATCTCAAGGGGGTCAAGATTGCCATCATGGGCTGTATCGTCAATGGCCCCGGTGAAATGGCCGACGCGGATTTCGGGTATGTAGGCGGCGCACCGGGCAAGATCAATTTGTATGTGGGTAAAACACCCATCAAATTCAATGTTCCGGAGGCGGAGGCGGTCGATCGGCTGGTCGATCTCATCAAGGAACACGGCAAATGGAGCGAACCGGAACCCGAACCTGCCTTTGCCTTCGCCGAGACCTCCAGGTAATTCGTTTTCGTTTGGGAATTCAGTCAGCCAGGCCGCCCGAGGAATTTGGCAAAGATTTGTCTTTCACCGACCGCGCGAATTTTGCGATCATGGGCGTGCTCAAGCCGTTGAAGCCTTGACCCCGGATCATCACTTCACTCGAATGGGCTTCAATGTGCAGCCATGAATTTCGTTACCCGCTGTCCCGGATGGGCGGGGTGTCGATGGACACAGGCAGTTGTCAAATCTAAATAACATGTTACTCGAAGGAAAACTCGGGATTGTTTTTGGTGTAGCCAATAAACGGTCCATTGCCTGGGCGATTGCCCAGGCCTGGGCCAAGGCCGGGGCGCGCCTGGCCTTCACTTACCAGGGCGAGCGGCTCAAGGAGAACGTCGAGGAATTGGCAGGGGCTTTCGGTCCGGACACGCTGATCCTGCCTTGTGATGTCACGCGGGATGACCAGATCGCTGAGATCTTCCGCACCGTAGGAGATAAGTTTGGGAAGCTGCATCTGCTGCTGCATTCCGTCGCCTTCGCGCCGCGAGATGCGCTCGAAGGAGAATTTGTTAACACGAGCCGGGAAGCTTTTCGCGTGGCGCACGACGTGAGCGCCTATTCGCTGGTGGCCCTGGCCCGCGCTGCCACCCCATTGATGAGCGATGGCGGAAGCATCCTGGCAATGACCTATTACGGGGCGAAAAAAGTCGTGCCGCACTATAATGTGATGGGTGTAGCCAAGGCCTCGCTCGAAGCCAGCGCGCGGTACTTGGCTTATAACCTCGGGCCCAGCCGCATCCGGGTCAACTGCATCAGCGCGGGGCCGGTGAATACGCTGGCTGCGCGGGGCATTTCAGGCTTTACCGAGATGCTAAAGCATTACGAAACCCATTCGCCGCTCAAACGTAATGTCCAGCCCGATGAATTGGGCGCCGCCGGTCTGTTCCTGGCCAGCGACGGGGCCGCTGCTATCACCGGCCAGGTGCTCTACGTCGATTCGGGCTATGAGATTATGGGGATGTGCTGAGGAGTCCGTAACATGAATTACATCTCTAATCTGGCAATGCTTCTTCCTCTCCCCTTCCGAACGAGAGGGGTCCCTCCCTATAGTCTATGCCACGGCCCGATGCATTAAGCCATGGCGGAACAGTTGCCGATCTATGAAATTGAAGATGGGATCGTGGCGGGGGCGCGCGAATACCGGCGTCTGATCATTTCCACGCCCACCGGCTCTGGAAAATCCACACAGGTCCCGCAAATGCTGCTGAAGCACGGCCTGCTGGGAGAGGGGCAGGTGGTCGTGCTTCAACCCCGCCGGTTGGCGGCGCGGCTGCTGGCCGCCCGGGTGGCGTGGGAGCGCAACAGCGAGCTGGGGCGCGAAGTCGGCTATCAAATCCGCTTCGAGAATGTCACGAGCAACCAAACGCGGATTCGGTTTGTTACCGAAGGCGTGCTGCTGCGCCAAATAATCCAGGACCCCCAACTGCGCGGCGTGGCGGCCATTATCTTTGACGAATTCCACGAACGCCATCTCTACGGTGATATTACTCTGGCCCGCGCGCTGGACCTGCAGGAGTCCCAAAGACCCGAACTCAAGCTGCTCGTCATGTCCGCCACACTCGACGCAGCCCCGCTCGAGGATTATCTCCGGCCCTGCCGGGTGCTCGAATCGCAGGGCCGAACTTTTCCGGTGGAAATCGAGTTTGCCAGCGGCCCGGGTTACCTGGACAAGCGCCCGGTTTGGGAGCAAGCGGCGGCTGCTTTTGGCCAGTTCGTCAACTCGGGCGTTCCGGGCGGCGTGCTGGTGTTCATGCCTGGGAGTTTCGAGATTGCCCAGACCATCGAGGCGCTCCGCCATTGCGATGAGTCGAGAGGGTTTGTCTTGCTCCCATTGCACGGCGAGCTGGCCCCGCGCGAGCAGGACGCGGCGGTGGCGCGTTACGAGACCCGCAAAGTGGTGGTGGCGACCAACGTGGCTGAAACCTCGATCACCATCGAGGGTGTCCGGTGCGTCATCGACAGCGGCCTGGCCCGCATCCCCCGCTACGACCCCTACCGCGGGCTCAACACCCTGCTTATCGAGAAGATTAGCCGCGCCTCAGCTGACCAGCGGGCTGGGCGCGCGGGCCGGACGGCGCCCGGAGTCTGTCTTCGGCTCTGGTCGCGCGAGGAGCACGGGCATAGGCCTCAGCAGGAACTGCCCGAGGTCAAGCGGCTGGATTTGGCGGAAGTTGTTTTGACACTGAAGGCCGCAGGCGTTGAAGATTTGCGCCGATTCCGATGGCTCGAAGCTCCATCCGAGCAATCCCTGGCGCACGCCGAGGAGTTGCTGGTGGACCTGGGCGCCCTTAGGCCCGCAACGAGGGCCCCTTCAGACGCCGCCCCGCATCCCGAGCCTGTTGCCCCCGTGGTTTCCAAGCCAATGGAGTCCGAGGGTGGGAGTTCCTTCATTCCTCATCCTTCATCCCTCAACCCTGAACTGGAAATCTCGCCTGTGGGCCGCAAGATGCTGGCTTTTCCGCTGCATCCGCGCTATGCGCGCATGTTGCTTGCGGCACAGGAGAACGGGTGCGTACACCAGGCCTGCCTCCTGGCCGCCCTTACCCAAGGCCGGGATTTGCTCCTGCGCAACATCGATCGCGACAGCGCCCGTTTCCGCGAGGACCTTCTGGGCGACAAAGCCGCCAGCGATTTCTGGATTCTAATGCGGGCGTGGAATTACGCCGCGAAAAATCAGTTTCGTCTCGAGGCCTGCCGGCGCCTGGGCATCCACATGGTCACGGCGCGCCAGGTCGGCCCGTTATTTCAACAGTTCCTCGATATTGCGCGGCGCGAAAAACTCCAAACCGAGCCGCGTCAGGTCCCGGAAGAGGCGTTGCAGAAATGTATTCTCATTGGATTCAGCGACCGCGTGGCGCGCCGCGTCGATGGCGGGACGCTGCGCTGCGAGTTAGTCCATGGGCGTCGCGGGGTTTTGGCGCGCGAGAGCGCAGTCCAGAGCAGTCCGTTGCTGGTAGTAGCGGAGGTGCGGGAGGTGGAAGGCAAAGACAAAACGGTGAACACTATATTGAGCCTGGCCACGGCCATCGAGGAGGCCTGGCTGCGTGAGTTGTTTCCCGATGATCTCACAACCGCGGTGCGCGTCTTTTATGATGCAACGGCCAAACGGGTTTGCGCCGAAGAACTACTCCGGTTCCGCGACCTGGTCATCGGCACGCGCCGCTTTGAGCCGCCGCCGGCCCAGGAAGCGGCTGGTTTGCTGGCCGAGGAAGTGTGTGCTGGCCGGCTAATTCTAAAGGAGTGGACCCATGATGTGGAGCAGTGGATATTAAGGCTCAACTGCCTTGCCAAGTGGTGTCCGGAACTCGATCTGCCGCCCATCACCGAGGAGGACCGGCGTCATCTGATCGAACAGCTTTGCCATGGCGCATCGGGCTACAAGGATATAAAAGACAAACCTGTCAAACCGCTGATAAAGAGCTGGCTCAGCCCGGCTCAGCAAGAATTGCTCGAAAAACACGCGCCCGAGCGCCTGACGCTGGGAAATGGGCGCGCGGCAAAGGTGGTTTATGAAGCCGGAGCGCAGCCGCATATCGCTTTGCGCATCCATGACCTCTTCGACGTGAACTCCACGCCACTCATTGCCTTGGGACGCGTCCCGGTAACCGTTCAGATTCTGGCGCCCAACATGCGGCCAGTGCAAATCACCCAGGACCTTGCCAGCTTCTGGCGCGAACATTACCCCCGTATCAAACAGGAACTGCAGCGGAAATACCCTAAACACCATTGGCGGTGAGGGCTATGCTGCGTGATGAAAGTTCATATCGTAGGCCAATAACGTCACGAATACCACCGCCGCCACCAACAGGAGGCCCACCACCAAACCAAAAGCCAGCGCCTGCATCTTGCGACGCCGCAAAAACGGGTCCGCATTCGGAAATAGCCTTTCTCCAAGCGTTCGAGCCATAAGCTGCAATTCGACGAGGAGGATGCTAGCGCAATTCATAAGTCAAACGCAAACAAAACCTCTGCACCTCTGCAATAATTGCGCAGTCGATGCGAACAAAGCGAGCAACTCCTGCGCAGAGGTTTGCGGAAATATCTGAAACCAGGGCCTTTTATGCTTGGCACGTGAACTGCCCTGAGAGCGCTGGACGTGTGCAGAGCAGCGAATGAGCGGCTCTGTACTTGAAAACCGAAAAAGCAGCAGAGCAGTACCGAACCAATACAAATAATAATAAATATGAAAACGAACCGATGGCTGATGCTGGCTGGCGTGGCGGGCGCCTTGTGCCTGGGCCTAATCAACGCCCCGGCGCAGGCCCAGCAAGATACTCAGGGCAACCCGGGCCGGCGTAACTTTGATCCTGCGCAATTCCGCGCGCGGATGATGGACCGGATAAAAGGGGAACTCGAAGTCACCGATGATACGGAGTGGAATGCTCTCGAACCGCTGGTCCAAAAGGTGATGGATGCCCGCATGGCAGCCATGAGCGGCATGGGCCGGGGCATGTTTGGCCGGCGCGGGGGTGGCGGCAATGGCGGGCCCAGTCAGGATGCCGCGCCTCGCCGCGGTCCTTTCGGCCAGCCGCCGAGCGCGGAGGCGGAGGCACTTCAGAAGGCCATTGACGCCAAAGCGCCCAAGGCGGAAATCAAGGCCGCTCTGGCGAAGTACGTCGAGTCGCGCAAAGCCAAAGAGGCGGAACTCAAACAGGCCCAGGAAGACCTGCGCAAGGTGTTGACCTCGCGGCAAGAGGCTATCGCCACTCTTAGCGGGTTGCTCTAATCCACCCCTTTGCCGGAAATCCAGCCTTAATTATTCATAAGTCAACCATGCCAACCATGAGCCAGACCGTAGCGCAGGAAAGCGGCTTCAAACCGCTGCTTGATAAGATGGTCGCTGGCCGGCAATTGTCGGCCACCGACGCCGAGGCGCTGGTCCGGCAGCACGGCGTGAGCGCCCCGAGCATCTCAGGGGAGGAAGATGTTCTGCGCTGGCTGGCGAGTGAATACGGGTTGAGCTTCACTGACCTGGCGGACGTCGAACCGGACCGCCAGCTCCTCTCGCTGTTCCCGGCCCGGATTCTGCTCAAAGAGGAACTGCTGCCGCTGCGCAGGCTCAATGGGACGGTTGAGGTAGCGACCAGCCGATTATTTGCCACCCAAGGGCTCGATTCGCTCAAGACCATGACCGGCTTGAACCTCAAGCCGGTCCTGGCTTGCAGCGAGGCGATCCAGCGTGAGATGAAAAAGCGCCTGGGAGTGGGGGCCGATACCATTGGCACTTTGGGTGAGGAGGGCTCCTTTCAGGTCGTGGATGAGAACCCCGAGGAAGACACCGACCTGGACAACGCGGCGGAGGACGCCTCAATTATCCGCTTTGTCAACCAGGTGCTCCGCGACGCTATCGAATTGCGCGCTTCGGATATTCACCTTGAACCATTCGAGGACGAAATGCGCATCCGCTACCGCATCGACGGCGTGCTGCAGGATGTGCCGGTGCCCCCGCAGATCAAACGCTTTCAGCCTGCCATTGTTTCCCGCCTAAAAATTCTCAGCCACCTGAACATCGCCGAGAAACGGCTGCCCCAGGACGGGCGCATTAAAATCCGGATCGAGGATGCCGAGGTGGACATCCGCGTGTCAGTCATTCCCATGCTCCACGGCGAGGCGGTCGTCATGCGGTTATTGCGTCAGAACTCGACCCTGCGGGGCATAGTACAACTGGGGATGGACACGCACGAGCTCGATTCCTTTCAACGCGTACTGCAATTGCCCCATGGCATCATTCTGGTCACCGGCCCAACCGGCAGCGGCAAGACCTCGACTCTCTACACTGCCCTCAATGAAATCAACGATGCCGAGCGCAAAATCATCACCATCGAGGACCCGGTCGAATACCAACTCAAAGGCGTGAACCAAATCCAGGTCTCCGAAAAGGCGGGCCTCACCTTTGCCCGGGGGCTGCGCTCGATCCTGCGTCACGACCCGGATGTCATTCTGATTGGTGAAATTCGCGACCAGGAGACCGCGCAGATCGCCGTCCAGGCCTCCTTGACCGGTCACTTGGTCTTTTCGACTTTGCACACCAATGATGCCCCCGGTGCATTGACCCGCCTGGTGGATATGGGAGTTGAGCCCTACCTGGTGGCGTCCTCTCTCGAAGCGGTTCTGGCCCAGCGGCTCGTCCGTGTGCTGTGCGTGCATTGCAAACGGGAAGACCAATCGCCCGCCGCAATGGCATTCAAGGAACAGGTTGGCATCCCTGCCTCGACTACGATCTATACCTCCGTGGGCTGTCGCGAGTGCCGTCAGACCGGCTTTTTCGGACGGCACGCCATCTTCGAGTGGATGGATAGCAACAATGAAATTCGACAGTTGATCCTTAAAAATGGCTCGAGCGACTTGATACGCGACGCAGCCCGGCGCGCCGGGATGCGCACGCTTGCTGAAGACGGCTGGCGCTTGGTGGCCTTGGGCGTCACGACTGTTGAGGAAGTCCTGAGCGTGACTACCGCAAAAGAAGTGGCAGCGACAAAGAAATCAATCGCTGTGGGCGGTGCTCCCCACGAGAATTCCCCGGCGGAAGCGGCGCTGAGCCGGCGCTAATCTATGGCCCTCTTTCAATACAAGGCCTTGCAAGCTAACGGCGCGGTGGCCGAAGGCCAACTCGAGGCCCCGGGCCGCTCCGAGGCCTTTGCCCAGATGGCCAACCTCGGCTTGCGCCCCGTGAGCCTCTCGGAAAAAGCCGCTGCTGCCGCGCAACCGGGACTTAAGCTGCCGGTTTCCTTCTCGGGGACGTTCTTCAAAAGGGCTCAGAAGGTCTCGGGCCGGGCCTTGGAAAACTTCACACGGTTGCTCTCGAGCCTTCTGGCTGCAGGCGTGCCCCTGAGCCGGGCGCTGGTCATTCTACACAAGGAATCCTCCAACCCGGCGGCCCAGGCCAAATGGAAAGAAATCCATGACTTTGTTGTGGACGGCATGTCGCTGGCCGACGCGATGGGCAAATCACCTGACACCTTCCCGCGAGTCTATACCGCCATGGTGCAGGCGGGGGAGACCGGCGGATTCCTGGACCTGGTGCTTGCCCAAATTGCTGACTTCCACGCGCGGGAGAAGGACCTGCGCTCGAAGGTGACTGCCGCCATGCTGTATCCGTGCGTGCTCCTGGTTCTGGCCTTGGCGGTACTGGTGTTCCTCTTGACGTTTTTCATTCCGAAGTTCCAAACCATCTTCAATGGATTGGGCGCCGCGCTCCCTTTGCCGACGCAGATAGTCCTGGGCGCCAGCCATATCGTGCGTCATTACGGCTTCTTCGTGCTGATGGGTCTTGTGCTCCTGTTCCTGCTGGTCCGCAACTGGGTTGCTTCTGAAAAAGGACGCCGGGTCTGGGAAGGGCTCATGTTGCGCACCCCCATTGTGGGGCCGCTGGTGGCTCAATTTGCCATGGCCCGCTTTTGCCGCATGCTGGGCACCTTGCTGAGCGCCGGCGTGCCTCTGGTCAAGGGCCTTAACGTCGCCCGCAAATCCATTGGCAACCAAATCCTGGTCGATGCCGTCAACCAATCCATCGAGCGGGTCCAGCAAGGCGGTCAGCTCGGGGCGAGCCTGGCCGAGTGCAGAGGGCTCTTTCCTGGGTCGGTTGTGGAAATGATAGCGGTTGCCGAGGAGAGCGGCAAACTTGACCAGGAACTCATTCGGATTGCCAATGTCACCGAAGGTGACCTGGATCGCGAACTCAAAACCGCCGTGGCTTTCGCCGAGCCTCTGTTGCTGTTTTTCATCGCCGGCTTTATCGGGACCATCTTCATCAGCATGGTGCTGCCGATCTTCACTATGCAGGAATACATCAAGTAAGAACCGCCACTCAATGCTCATTCGCAGAATATGAAAATACGAGAACTGACGAAACAAACCGGCCCGAGCCGCTCCGGGTTTACCCTGGTGGAAATGCTGCTGGTACTGGTCATTCTGGCCACCCTGGCAGCCATTGTTTATCCCAAGGTGATGGGACGCAGCGAACAGGCGCGCGTGACGGCTGCACAAACCCAGATAGCCAATTTCAAGACGGCCCTCGACGCCTTTGAGGTCGATACCGGCTACTATCCCAAAGGCCGAAACGGCCTGGGCGACCTGCTGCAACAGCCACGCGATGCCGTGGGCTGGCACGGGCCGTACCTCGAAAGCATCCCCAAGGACCCCTGGGGCGGTGATTATGTTTATGAGTGTCCAGGTAAACATAATCCCAGCTCCTACGACATCAGTTCCCCAGGCCCGCCCGGACAACAGAGCCCAATCGGCAACTGGCCTGTCCAGAGCCATTGAAGATGAAGCCGTGGACGCAAAATGCAGTGGAAATGCGGAGCGCGCCATTAGGACCTACGCCGAGGCTCGTGGCGGTCAAACCCAGTGCACCGACTGTCCCGGAGGGACATCCGATAATAGCCCAACGCTTCAGCGTTGGGGAGGGGATGTTGCAGCCCTTTAGTCCCGAAGGGACGGCTGAACCTGCACACTTGCGTGCTCCATTCAGCCGTCCCTTCGGGACTCGTGCCACCAAACGTCTCCCCAACGCTGAAGCGTTGGGCTATTCTCAATCGTCCCTCCGGGATGAGAAACAAAATCCTAACGAGGGGGCTCCTCAGACCGCGCGGAGCCAGAGACCAATTGCACGAAGCCACCCTGTTTCCGCCTTCACCCTGATCGAACTGATTCTTGTGATGGCCATTCTCACCATGGCTGTCTCTCTCACTGCGCCGGCGTTGTCGAATTTTTTTCGTGGTCGCTCACTCGATTCCGAAGCGCGCCGGCTGCTGGCCCTGACCCATGGCGGCCAGAGCCGCGCGGTCTCGGAAGGCCTGCCGATGGACCTTTGGATTGATGCGGCAGATGGCAAGTTCGGATTGGAAGCCGAGCCGAGCTACGAAACCACCGATGGGCGCGCAGTCGAATTCAAGCTCGACACGGGCCTGCAAATCGAGGCCGCCAAACCGCCGGTTGCAGCTACTCCCCAAGTGCTCACGCCGGGGCAGATGCCTAGCATTGCCAGTGTGCCCCCGGTCAAACTGGCTCACCCGACGTTGCCGACTATCCGGTTCCTGCCGGACGGGACTATCAGCTCGACCAGCCCCACCCAGTTAGTGCTAACCGCCCGTGACGGCTCCTCGCTCTGGCTGGTCCAAACCAGCGACAAGCTCAGTTATGAAATTCGGAATAGCCAGAAATAGCCGCGGCCCAAACCCTGGCTGCCGTTTGAAAGAACGCGCAACAAATGGTTCCTGGGCTCGGGGCGCACACCTGTTGGTGAGCGCCTTCACGCTGGCCGAGGTTCTGGCGGCGCTGCTGTTCATGGCTATTGTGATACCCGTTGCGGTTGAGGGATTGCACATCGCCAGCCTGGCCGGGGCCGTGGCCGCGCGCAAAGGCCAGGCCGCCCGCATTGCTCTGCAAGTGCTCAACGATAATGTGGTCAATACCAATTGGACCCAAACCCTCCAAGGCACCACCACCGAAGACCAACGGCCTTTCCGTTGGACCCTGACGAGCGACCCCTGGATACAGGACCCCGGCCAGAGCGTCATTCGCCAGCTCTCCGTCGAGGTGATTTACAACGTCCGCGGCCATGATTATAGCGTGAAAATGAGCACACTGGTGGACAGTTCGCTAACCCTGGGTTTGCCGGCAACTTCAACGCATTAGAAACGCATGCGAGCCCACCTGGAGAACAACGCAGCGCAGGCAACCTCGCCGGCAGGTCGAGGCGGCGTCTCTCACGGATGCGGTGCGGCGTCTAACAATCACTCCGGGGTGGGAGACAGCGCATTTACGCTGGTCGAAGTGCTTCTGGCCCTGGCTATCTGCGCCATCATTCTGGTGGCCATCCAAGCCGTTTTTGCGACCGCTGTGCGCTTGCGCGAGCGGACTTCCAGTGCCGTGGCCGCCAGCCAACCTGCCGAGCGGACCTTCGAGATGATGCGCCGCGATTTGAAAGGGGCGGTCGGGCCCGGGGGCTTTTTAGCCGGGGATTTCAAATGCGGGGTGCAAACGGTGGGCGCAAACATGGGCATTACAGGCGCCGCTGCAGGTGGGTCGGGTCTCGATTTCTTTAGCGCAACGGGGCAGGTTGGCGATGACGCCCCGTGGGGGGATTTGCAGGAGGTTTTTTATGCGCTGAAGGCCTCGACCGATTCTGGCCAGCCCGGCATGGAGTTGGTGCGATACGTCAATCGCAACCTCCTGGCCACGACACTCGTCACGCCTGATCCACAAACTTTACTTAGCCATATCTCAACCATCGACTTCGATTGTTACGACGGCTTCCAGTGGCGCAACTACTGGGACACCAGTTCGGGCGATACTAATCTCCCGGTCGCTGTCCGGGTGCGCATCCAGTTGGCCCCACAGGAGGGCCAGGCAGTCGCCTCGATGCAACCGCTGGAAATGACCGTGCCGTTGATGACGGTCACGCGCACAAACTTTACGGCGATGCCATGAACATTCTTCGCCATGACCTGACCGCAGGGCTTTCCGAACGCAGTTCGGTGCTCATCATCGTGCTTTGGATAGCTTTTGGGCTGGTCAGCCTGGCCATTTACTTCGCCGATTCGATGACTTCCGAACTGCATGCGGCCGATAACCGGGTCTCGGCCCAAGTTGCCGATGAGGCCATCGACGGCGCCACCCGTTACGTCAATTACCTGCTCGAAACCCAGATTGTGAACGGGTCCAATGGTTGTTTCCCGACTTTGTTCGATTATCAGTGCCAGGCAGTGCCAGTTGGGGACGCGCACTTTTGGCTTATTGGACGGGATACCAACAACCCCGTGGGTCCCGGCACAATCTGCTTCGGGCTGGTGGATGAGGCCTCGAAACTCAATTTGAACCTGGCCCCGAGTAACGCGCTGATTTGGCTCCCCCGCATGACCATTGACATCACGCAGGCCATCCTGGATTGGCGGAGCACCAATGCCAATGGCCCCACGGTGCTTTACTACGCGATGCAGCAACCGCCTTATCAGTGCAAAAGCGAGCCCTTCGAAACCCTCGGCGAATTGCGCCTGGTGTATGGCGCGAATATGGACATCCTGGTCGGTGAGGATGTCAACCAAAATGGCATCCTTGACCCGAATGAAAACGACGAGAACCAGAACAACATGGTGGACCCGGGAATTTTCGAGTACCTCACTCTCTATACGCGCGAACCAAACACCAACAGCAACGGCTCGGCCAAGGTTGATATAAACCCGGTCAATGTCGCGGCGATTTCTTCGCTGTTGCAGACCAATTTAGGAGCGGCCCGCGCCGGCCAAATTCTGGCCCGCCTGGGGTTGGGAGGAGGAGCGGCTACGGGTCCGGGCACAAGAGGCCGCGGCGCCAGCAATGCGCCCGTTGCCATATCCAGGAGCTTTCCAAGCCCGCTGAGCTTTTTTGTGCAAAGCGGGATGACCAGCGTCGAGTTCGCCCAAATCTCAACTAACATTACTACCACCAGCGGCGCGTTCATCCAGGGGCGCGTCAACGTCAACTCGGCGCCCCTGCCGGTGCTGACTTGCCTGCTCAACGGGGACCAGGCCGCCGCGCAACAACTGATTACCTACCGCCAAACCAATCCCAACAACCTCGCTTCCATTGGCTGGGTGATGGATGCCTTGGGACAGAGTTATTCATCCGACCTCTCGATGCTCCAGACCAACGATTGTATTACGACTCAAACCTACCAATTCTGCGCCGATGTCGCCGCCTTGGGGCCGCATGGCCGGGGCTATCGCCGGGTGAGGTTCGTTTTCGATACCAGCACCGGCACGCCGCAGATCGTTTATCGACAGGACCTGACCCAGCTTGGCTGGGCGCTGGGCAAACCGGTGCGTGACAAATGGCTTTTCGCAAAGAGCACCCCATGAATGAATTGGTCAAATTGAATTTTGGCAGGCACAAACGGCTCACCTCGCTGTTGGGGCTGTCGCTGGATGGCAGCCGGCTCGATGGCCTGGTGCTGCGCCGCACCAACGGCGGCCTTACCCTCCAACAGACCTTCTCCGTCTCGCTCTCGCTGGACCCGCTCACGAATGCCCCGGAACTGGTCGGACGCGAAATTCGCAATCACCTCGACGCCGCCGGAGTTGGGGAACGCAACTGCGTGGTGGGCCTGCCGCTCAAATGGGCGCTGGTGACGCATATCGAAATCCCCGATTTGCCAGAGGCGGATGTTGCCAGTTTTCTGCAAATCGAAGCCGAACGCGGGTTTCCGTGCGATAGCGGGACTCTGAACATCGGCTCGTCGCGCTGCCAGGTCTCTCCGGGCAAGACCCAGGCCCTGCTGGCAGGCATTCCCAACAACCATCTGGCCATTCTTGAACAGGCGCTCCGCGCGGCCAAGCTCAAGCCGGTGAGTTTCTCGCTGGGTATTACCGCTCTGCAGCCGCCCGGAACCAGTGCGGGCCCCGGGGTGCTGGCGCTGGGAATCGGCGAGAGCCAGCTTGCGCTCCAAGTCATCGCGGGCGGGGGCGTGGCCTCCTTGCGCGCTCTGGAAGGAGCGCTGGAATTGGAAGGCAGCCGGCGCGTGTTGCACGCGGACCTCGTTGCACGGGAGGTGCGCATCACCCTCGGGCAGTTGGCGCCCGAACTTCGACAAGCCGTGCGCGCGATTCGCGTGTTCGGCCCTCGCGACCTGGCCCAGCAATTGACTGACGAATTGGATTTGCGGCTGGATTCTCTCGGGTTGAAGGCAGAGCCCGTAACCCGCTATAGCCCGGGGGAATTTGGCGTGGCGATGCCTGCCGATGCTCCCGTCAGTCAGGCATGCAGCCTCGCAGCCCAGAAACTTGCCGGCAAACCAGCCGTATTCGAGTTCTTACCGCCCCGCCTCACCCCCTGGCAACAGATGTCCTCCCGCTATGCTTCGGGACGGTTGCGGACTGTCCTGACCGCCACGGGGGCTGCTGCGGTGCTGGTGGGCGGCTTGTTTTTTTATCAGCAATGCCAGCTTTGGAGCGTGGAAGCGCAATGGGCCCGCATTGCTCCCACGGTTACCCAGCTCGAAATCATCAACAAACAAATCAACCAATACCGTCCCTGGGACGATGAGACGGTGCGCGGCCTGACTTTGCTGCGCTGCCTGACCCAGGCATTTCCTGAGGACGGCAGCGTCACAGCCAAAAGCGTTGAAATCCGTGATTTAAAAACCGTTACTTGCACTGGGACCGCCCGGAGCTACCCGGCTTTGCTCCAAACCATCCAACGGCTGCGCGCTGAACCTCAAATCCGCGACGCCAATCTCGGCCCGACTCGCGGCCAATCCCCCGCGCTCCAGTTCAGTTTCGTCTTTGCATGGAAAGGAGGAGTTGCCAGTGCAAATTAAAAACCGCCAGCAACTTCTCATCATTGTCGCGGTAGCCGCAGTGTCTCTGTTCGCCGCTGACAAACTATTATTGTCCCCGTTGACGAATTTGTGGTCCGCGCGGGCCGCCCGAATTGCCGTTTTACGCAATCAATTGACGCGCGGGAAAATGCTGGCCCAGCGCGAACGGGGCGTTCGTGAGCATTGGGACCAAATGCAGCGCCGTGCGTTGACCAACAACACCTCGGCGGCCGAACAGGCGGTCTTCCACGCGATCAACAACTGGGCGGACAACACCGGGGTCATCATTAATGCCATTACCCCGCAATGGAAAAGCGATTCCGATGATTACGCGACTTACGAGTGCCGCGTGGACGCCAGCGGGGACATCAACCGGCTCAGCCGCTTTCTTTACCAGGCCGAACGCGAGCCACTCGCCTTGAAGCTCGACTCGGTCGAAATCACCTCCCGCGACAAAGACGGCCAGCAACTTTCCCTTGGCCTGCAATTCAGCGGCCTGGTGCTCCATCCCGAACCAAAATGAAGCTAAGCAGTAAAAGATGTCACGGGAAACACTGGTTGCTCGCCGCCGGTCTGGCACTAGCCCTGGGCCGCTGCTCATCGCAGGCACAAGACACTAATGATTTGCCCCCAACCAACGAAGTCATCCAGGCGGAACAAATGCCGCCCGATCAACCCGCCCTCAAAGAAATGGAATCGGCTGCCGAGGTCTCCGAGAGCACTAATGGCCCCCCCGCCCCTACCCAAACCCTCACAGGTACGCCTGGGCCGGATGCCCACTCTCTTTGGCGGGAACGCCAGCAACAAAATCGCCGCCGCGCCTACAACTTGCCCCCCGCGGCTGAAGCTTCAGCCGCTACAAATAGCCCGTCCTCATTGGACTTCTCTGCCTTCCGGCTCATCACCGAGCGGAACATCTTTGACCCCAATCGCATGGCGCGCAGCGGCCCGCCGGTCCAGGCCAAAACCGTGGATGCCTTTAGCCTCGTCGGTACCATGAGCTATTCCAAAGGCGACTTTGCCTTCTTCGATGGCACGAGCGCAGATTATAAAAAGGTCTTGAAACCGTCCGAGACCATCGCCGGCTACACTGTTCTGGCCATTTTGCCTGATTCGGTCAAACTAACCCAGGACAACAAGCAGATAAATTTGCCGGTGGGCGCCCAGTTGCGCCGGCAGGACGATGGCACTTGGGTCGAGGTCGCCGGCGCAGAAACCTACGCCGCCGGCTCCAATAGTTCCTCCAGCAATTCGCAACCCAGCTCTGCCAGCAATGGAGGGGAAAGCGAGATACTCAAACGCCTGATGTTACGACGTGAAAAGGACTGATTTACCATGAAACCACTAATCCTCTTTGTACTCTCAACCGCCTTGGCCAGCTTGGCGACCGCGCAATCCAACACCCCTTCAACCAACCTGGCCGCGCCACCAGCCGGCCCCACAAACCAAGCCGCCACTGCTCAGCCGGACACCACAGCCACAGCCGCGCCGGCCACAGTCCCGGCATCAGAGGCCGCTACGAACGCCGCGGCGCCGCCCATCACCTCCGAAAACGGGACCAACGGTTTGCGCATCAACTTCCATGGCGCCCCGCTCAACTTGGTGCTGGATTACCTCAGCGATGCCGCCGGGTTTATCATCAACAAAACCGCCGATGTTCATGGTACCGTCGAGGTCTGGAGCAAGCAGCCAGTCACCAAAGACGAAGCCGTTGATTTGCTCAGCTCGGTGCTTTCCAAAAACGGTTACGCCATTGTCCGCAACGGGCGCATCCTGACGATCATGCCCATGGACACCGCAAAGACTTCTTCGCAACTTGAGGTGGTTAGCGGAAGCGACCCCAATAGCGTGCCCGATTCCGATGAGATGGAGACCCGGATAATTCCGGTGCATTACGCCAGCGCGACCCAACTGGTCCCGAATTTGGAGATTCTGTTGCCAACCAGCGCCACGCTGACCGCCAATGAGAGCGCCAACACGCTGTTGCTGGTGGCCACCAAGAGCGACATCAAGCGCATGCTCAAAATCGTCCAGGCCCTCGACACCTCGATTGCCACTGTCTCCACCATCAAAGTCAGGCAACTGCAATACGCCGACGCGAAAGATACCGCCACTTTGATTACCCAAATCTTCTCCCCGCAAAGCTCCAGCCAGACTGGCGGCCAGGGCAACCGCGGCGGCCCCAATTTCGGCGGCCCCGGCGGTGGCGGTCCAGGCGGCTTCTTCCGCGCCATGGCTCAGGCGGCCGCCAGTGCCAACACACGTGGCAACACCGCCGGCGCCCATGTCGTGGCCGTTGCCGATGATCGCTCCAATTCCGTCGTTATCAGCGCCCCGCCCGATATGATAACCACCATTGACGAAATGCTCGATCAAATTGACCGGCAAGTCTCCGATGAAACCGAGTTGCGCGTCTTTCGCCTTGCCAATGCGGACCCCTCCGAGATGGCCGACCAGCTTTCCCAGTTGTTCCCCGACGAGACCAGTTCCAACAACAATAATAATAACCAAAACGTGCCCTTCTTTTTCCGAGGCCGATTCGCCGGCGCCAATAACAATAACGCAGCCAACACCAGCGACCGCGCCCGAAAAATGGGCAAGGTGCTTGCGGTTCCGGACCCGCGCACCGCTTCCGTCATCGTCACCGCCTCCAAGACCCTCATGCCGCAGATAGCCGCCATGATTGCCGAATTGGACTCGAGCAAAGGCAAAAGAGAGGTGGTCAGCTATTTCGAGTTGCAGAACGCCGACCCGCAGGATGTTTATCGCAACCTGCAGGACCTCTTCAACCGCAGCACGGTCCACATGCAAAACAACAACAACAACAACTCACTGATGGGCCAAAATAACCCGCTGACCTTGCGTGAGACCACCGGCAACCAGCAATCCACCATCGGCACGAGCTTAATGCGCTCCGGCGTGGGCGCCGGCGGCGGCGCCGGTGTCGGCGGGTTGGGCCGGTAACGACTCTCTCACATAAACCTACCGAGGCATCTATGATTAAAAAACACCCATTGCGGCCGCAATACCTCAGCGCCATATTGAGTTTCACATTCGCATTCACCCCTTGCATCCACGCACAGCAGCGTGCCGGGGGTGGCGGAGCTGCCGGCGCCCGGCCCGCTGGCGCCGGCGCCACCAGCGGCGCCTCCACCGCCGGACGCCAATACCCCAATAACGGCACCATTGGCGACGCCTATTTTTCCATAGACCCGGAGACGCACCGAGTTGTGTACATCGCCGATGAGGACACCGCTCGCTACATCTCCCAAGTGCTGACCAATCTGGACCGACCCAAACCGCAAGTGCTCATCAAAGTCGTTTTTGTCGAAGTCACCTATAACAACGCCTCCGACATCGGCCTCGAGGGCGGATGGGGCAGGCAGAACATGAATGGCGCCATCAGCAGTGCCAGCGCGGTCAATGGCTTCGGCCTGTCCGGCCTCAGCTCGGTGGTCGGCACTAACATCAATCAGTTCGGCCAGCCACTCTCCAGTTTCTCCGCTGTATCTCCCATCACGCAGCCGGGCGCCGGGTTGTACCAGATTCTCGGTCAGGACTATCAGGTGACCTTGCGCGCAATCGCTCAAGCTGGCCGGGCCAAAATCCTCTCCCGTCCCTCGATTCTGGCTCGCAATAATCAGCCGGCCACCATCAACGTCGGGCAGTACGTCCCGCTAATCACCAGCGTTTCTTACAATCCACTCAATGGGACTCCCATAAACTCCATCACCTACACGACCATCGGCGTCACGCTCCAAGTCACGCCCTTCATTACGGCCGACGGCCTCATCCAAATGATGGTCTCACCCTCGATTTCTTCCCTCGATCCGACCATCACCGTCCCGATCGCCGCCGGAGTCAATGCCCCTGTCATCGATAATCGTTCCGCCGATACGGTCGTCGTCACCGCTGACGGCGAGACAGTCATCATCGGAGGCTTGATGGAAAGCGACAAGTCCTATACCGACACCAAAATCCCGCTCCTGGGGGATATTCCGATTTTAGGGAACCTTTTCAAACGGCAGCAGCGCAGCAACGCCCAAACCGAGTTGCTCATCTTCCTCACACCGCGCATCGTGCAGAATCCCACCGCATTGGCCGCCCTTTCTGCGAGCGAACGCGCCAAAGCCGATGCCCCGAAAGCCTTCCGTGAAGAGGAAATTAATAAATTCCTGGACGCTCTGCCCGCCAAACCGCCGTCCAACTCCAGCTTGCCCAGCACGCATAAATAAGAATAATCTAATCGTTTAACCGCTATTATTGTGGATTTGGCTCGGCGCAATTTGGTTCTCTACTCGTTGCTTGCCTCCGTTTGGGCGCTGGTGGTGGTGTGGCAGGCCGAGGAACATTATCGCGTCCGGGAGGCCGCCAAAACCAATCTAAGCAATCGTTCCAAAGATATAGCCAACACGGTCAGCGCTTGTCTGCGGGGAATGCGTTTTCGCAGCGGGGCGGTGCTCCAGGAGCGGATAGTGCCGGTGCTGGATGAACTAGTCAATGGACGCACCAATGAATTGGTCAAGTCCAGCGAACTGCTCGCCCTGGTGCTGCTCAATGCCAGCAATGAATCGGTTGCCGAGGCAGGCAGGCCAATTGACCTCAGCCAACAGGACATTGCCCAGCAAGGCGAGCGCTGGGGGCAGCGCACCGTGGTTTTTGTCCACCCGGTTGATCTAGGCACCATGAGCCCGGAAGGGGCCACTAATCCGACAGTCATTCTCCCTCCGATTCCCCGCGATTTCCATCCCGGCCCACCGCCCTCTTCGCACCCTGACCCAGCAGCCAAAACTCAAATCGAGACAAATATCGCCTCGGCTCATCCCCATCCCCCACCGTTTCGGCGTGGCGAGCCCCGCAGGCCACCGTGGCTGCGGAATCTCAGCGACGAGGAGTATCAGTCACTCATGGAAAAGCGCGCCTTGCACGGGTTGGCGATTGCGATGTCCACCGAATCGTTCGATGCAGCTTCCACACGTGACCTCTATCTGCGCAGCATCATCGTGCTGCTGGCCACCGTCTCGGCGCTGGGCACAGGGGTTGCCTGGCGCAGCCTCATGAAATCCTCCGATCTCCAAATCCGGCTGGTTCGCGCCAGCGAACTGAACACCCACCTCAAAGAGATGAATCTCGCCGCCGCCGGCCTGGCCCATGAAACGCGCAATCCATTGAACATCATCCGCGGCCTGGCTCAGATGATCTCCAAACAGCCTGAGACTTCGCCAGAGATAGCCAAAAAGTCCCACGAAATTGTGGATGAGGCCGACAAAGTGGCCGCGCAACTCAATGAGTTTATCAATTATTCCAGGCCGCGTGAAGTACGCCGCGCGTCCCTGGTCCTCAACTCCGTAGTCAACGAGGTGGTCCGCACGTTGAGTTATGACCTGGAAGAGAAAAAAATTACGTTGCAGGTCCAGGGCGATTCGCTGCAGATTGAAGCGGACGAACAACTCCTGCGCCAGGCCCTGTTCAACCTGCTGCTCAATGCCGTGCAGGCTGTCAACGGCGCGGGCAACATCCAAATCGTTGCTTCCCGCAAGAGCGCCGCCGAAGCCGCCTTGGAGGTGCGTGACAACGGACCCGGGGTGCCCCCGGAGCGCCGTGCCGAAATCTTCAAGCCTTACTTCACTACGCAGAAGACCGGAACAGGTTTGGGCCTGGCTGTCGTACAACAGATTGTCCTTGCCCATGGCTGGGAAATCGAGTGCCTGCCCAACCAACCTCAAGGGGCTATCTTCCGCATCACTCATCTCAAGATCGCCCAGGGATAGGGCGATTCCAATATCCCCAGGCATCGACCTTTGTAAACTCTGCGCCATGCAGCTAACTAACTGCCGAACCCGAGAACCATTTCAGTCGGCACCGAATGAGTAAGTTTGCCGACCCGTACTTGGTCGCTTCCAAAGGCATGAAAGACGCGCACTTTGCGCGAGCGATTTAAAGGGTGTTTGTCGAGGCTTCGCAACGTAAACATGGCGGGCGCATCGTACCTCACCCCGCCCCAACTCAACGCATGAAACGCAACGAACGTTGGTGATTGCACCAAGAACCCGTATGGCGGGAGGACCACGACGCCGCTCTTCTGGGGATATTCGAACGCATTAGTGCTCATATTGACCACTACCTCGACCGCAGTGGCGCCCTGCCCAAACACGGTTCTCTGCACCTTCCGATCGGGTGTGAGAAACTCATGCTGGGACATTTGGCTCCGGGCGGTCAATTCGTTGAGAGGAGATAGGATTTCGCAGGTGTTTTTAACGAAGCGGTCCAGGGGGTGGAGTCCGGATGCCCAGCCGTTTTCGGCCCGCGTGAACACCGCCGGGTCAGGCGCGCCTGAAGAAGGGGTGGGAGCTTCCCGGCCAGACCCCCGCAGCCAATATAAATGGGGTGGGACTGAGTGATAATTGAGCGGGCGCCCGATGCTGATATGGCGCAGAACATATTCCGCAGCCCGGTTCGGGTCGTAGCCATATTTGCCGTAGATCGCGATGCAATCCCGATAAACCAAATCGAACAAAGGCACAACAGAGGCCCCCAGCTTCGCCTGCAAATTCGCGTCATGGTAAGGATGGCCGCTGACGCCGGTCAGCCCCTCGAAAAAGTCGCTGTGCGGAATGGCCCACTCGCGCCCATCCTCGCTGCCAAAAACCCCAAAAACCTGCCGCGCATAATCGGAGAGGGCCTGTTTCCATTTCATATCATCCCCGCGGGTGAGGGCATGGGCCGGGTCATAGCATTCCTGCAGACCAGCGGCATAGGTTGTGTCGATGAAATAGGAATTGGCATCCGAAAGCTGCTTCACACCGGGCAAATTCTGAGGACGTTGCGCAAGGCCAACGGCCATTCTGGAACAGATTAAATAGGCCATTCCGCCGGCCCAGTGGCCGCCGTGGGCAAGCTGGTGGTCCTCGGTTTTCATGATAAGCCCTTCATTCCAGGAAGGTGAGTCGCGGTAGATGTCCTGGTAATTATCGTGCAGACAAAACAGGTAGCCAAGCTTCAGGACGCGCCGGGCGCAGTCGGCAAACGCGGCGTCGCCGCCGCACTCCGGGGCGGCGGGCAGGATGTCCGGGTGCTGGTTGTCGTAGCCGCGATGAATCCACCCGCCCAGCGTGAAGAGCACCTTGTCGAGCTTGAGATCGTTTTTGAGGTGCTCGGCCACTTGCGCCGCTTCGGCAAAAGTCCAATTGGTGCGAACAGATTCTTGCTGGGTGCTTTGCTCGTTCATGCGGCGGTCCAGCGCGCTCCACAACTTGAAATTCGCAGCCCCGAAAAGCTTCGCCCGCTCGGGGTGACCCTTGAGTTTTTGCTCCCAAGTGGTCAGCAAGCCCTTCTCTCGCGCGACCTGCCGATAGGCCTTGGCAATCGTCACGTAATCGCCTTTGCCAAGGAACTGAACACGGAAGCTGCGCGCCGAGCCGGTCAGCACCAGAGCGGGTGAAAGGCGCTGGCCTGGCATGTCTGGATTGCTCCTATCAACCACGCTGCGCAATTCCGCCGCGACATAGGGATCACTCCACGTCAAGAGCGTTGCCGCGCCATTTTGCACCGCGCCCAGCATGGCCATGTGGCAGCCTTCGTAAGCGTAGGTATCGAACCGGTTTGTAAAACTGACACCGCTGTCGGCGGGGACCAGCAACCCTTCGCGCACCGGCACCACGACGTAACCGTTTTGCGAGTTGGCCACGCTGAACACGGTGTCGAGCAGCGAAACGCTCTCAACCTGCAGTTCGTCGTCTTCCTGGTAACTGATTTCAAGCGTTCTCTGGTCCGGCAACGCGCGCACGCTCACATTAAACTTCGACCATGGCCTGGAATCGAACGGCTGGAACGAGGCAATCAGCTCGGTCCCCAGCGAATGCAAGTCGCACCGCTTGAGTTGAGCGCGATAGGGTTCCTCATGAAAGCTCAGCCGCACCCAGCCGAAGTGGGGGTGCTTGGCATCCGAGCGCCAGGTGACGTGCGCTTTCTTATCGACAATTTCACACGTGCCATCGACATGCGAGACAGTGAAACGAACGAAGGGTGTTTCAAGAGATGCCGTTTGCGGCGAACTTCCTGCTTCGCAGGTCGTCAAGGCCGCAAACACGCACTCGGCGAGCCCAAGCGTTTGGGCCAGGCGTTGGATTGTATTCATCCTGGTGTCCCAAGGTCACTCTGCGGTCGGCTGCAGTTTGGCGCGTTTGCTCTCTTCAATCACCCGCTGCTCGGCCTCTCGGGGCATCTCTTCGTAGTGATTGAAGCTTTCCGAGTGCACCCCGCGCCCGCCGGTCAGGGAGCGCAATGTGCTCGAGTAGCGGTAGAGTTCTTTGGCCGGCACATGAGCTTTGATTAACTGAAATCCCCCCTCCATATCCATGCCCTGGATTTTCCCGCGACGGCTCGACAGGTCGCCCATCACCTTGCCCATGCAATCTTCCGGGATGCGGATTTCGACCAGGTGAATGGGTTCGAGCAGGCAGGGGCGGGCCATGGTGAAGGCCTCTTTGAACCCAAAATAGCCCGCGATCTGGAAAGCGATGTCCTTGGAATCGACCGGGTGCATCTTGCCATCGTAGAAATCGATCTTCACATCGACCACGCGGTAACCGGCCAGGATGCCTTCCTCGCAGGCCTTCATTACCCCTTTTTCAACTGAGGGCACAAAGACCCGATCCACGTTCTGCCCGGAAAGGCTTTGAGTGAACTCGACTCCGGTATCGCGCGGTTTAGGTTCGATCTTCATCCAAACTTCGGCGAACTGGCCGGCGCCCCCGGTCTGTTTTTTGTGCCGGTACTTCGAGTCGCCGCGGCCCTTGATGGTTTCGCGGTAGCGCACGCGCGGTTCGATGAGTTCGACATGGACGTTATAGCGTTTGCGTAATTTATCCGCGATCACTTCCAGGTGCAGCTCGCCTTGAGCCGAAAGGATCGTCTGGCGCAATTCCGAATCGACCATGTACAGAAAGGTTGGGTCTTCGTGATGCAGCGCCGCCAGGCCGGAGGCGATTTTGTCCTCTTCACCCTTGCCGCTGCTCTTGAGGGCGGCATGGATGTTGGGTTTGGGGTAATCGACTTTGGCAAGGGAGACCGGCTTTTTTGTCGCGCATAAAGTGTTGACTGTCTGGGTGTCCTTGAGCTTGACGACCGCGCCGATGTCTCCTGCTTTGAGTGTGGGCACGCTGGTCCGGGTTTTGCCGTTCAGGAGATAAATTTGGCCGATCTTCTCCGTGGTGCGGCGGTCGGTGTTGTACAGTTCGCTGCCAAATTTTACCGAGCCCGAGTACACCCGGAAAAAAGAGAGTTCGCCGAATTGCGCCTCGCTCATCGTTTTAAATATGTAGAGGACGGGGTCAGGGTCATTGAGGCCGAGTTCGATTTCGTTGCCGTCGGCGTCTTCGGCGGGGGCTTTGGGCCGGTCCACAGGTGAAGAGCCGTATTTGGCGATGAGGTCCATCAGGCGCGCCACGCCGATATTATTTTCCGCCGAGGTGACGAAGAGCGGAGTGAACACCTGCTTCTGAATGGCCGCGTGCAGCCCGGCCCGCATTTCCTCTTCCGAAAGCCCCCCTTGATCGAAGAATTTCTCCATTAACGCATCATCCGATTCGGCAATGAGCTCGATGAGTTGCCCGTGCAGTTCCTTAACGCGGTCAGCCCAAGCCCCGGTGGCGGTGGCTTCGGTGAACTTGCCGCTCTTATCGCCGGCGTAAGAGATGATTTCGCTGCGCGGCACATCCAGCACCTGGTTGAAACCAGGCCCTGGATTGACCGGAAGCATCAGGGGGAAAATGCGGCTGCCAAAATGCTCGCGGATTTGGGCCAGGGCCTTTTCGAAATCAACCTCTTCCTTATCGAATGCGTTGATGACGATCATCTTGGGGATGCCAAGCTGGGTTGCATATTTCCACACCGCATCAGTGCCAACGCCCACTCCGTGATTGGCGTGCACCACAATCAACGCAAAATCGCTTACCCGCAGCGCCCCAAGGCCCTCACTGATGAAGTCGGCGTAGCCGGGCGAATCCAGGAGGTTGAACTTCTTCCCGAGCCATTCCAGGTGCATGAGCGTGGTGGAAACGGAGATTTGCCGATGCTGCTCGCTGTCATGATAATCCGAGACGGTCGATCCCCCCGCAATGGTCCCCATGCGGTTGATGACGCCGGCCGTGGCCAGCATGGCTTCACTGAGCATGGTTTTTCCCGCAGAGGCATGGCCGACGATGGCGAAGTTGCGAATATCAGCAGCATGGTATTCTTTCATAATTAAGACTGTCCGATAAAAAACAGTTCTTTAGAAAGCACGAAGAAAGAAGCGCACGCAATGAAAAACAGCGTAATCCCGCCGTAACGCGGCGGGCGTCTCGCGTGTCATGAATAGAAACGACTTGGATTTGGACGTTGCAGAGTGCCTGGCGCGAGTGCGCAAGCAAGACCAGGATGCCGCCCGCTCGCTGGTGGAATACCTGTATCCAACGGTGATCCGAATCGTGCGCGGTAATCTGCCGCGGCGAGCGGCTGAAGAAGATTTGGCGCAGGAAATTTTTGTGAAAATGTTTGCGAAACTGGATCAGTTTGAAGGCAAAGTGCCTGTGGAGCACTGGGTCTCTCGCATTGCCGTTAATCATTGTCTGAATGCCATCCGTGCTCAAATGGCCCGCCCGGAATGGCGGATGGCGGACTTATCTGAAGAGCAAGCAGCGGCTCTTGAGACAGTGATAAGCCCGGACGCGGAGGATGCAGACCCTGCCCATTTGCTCGGTGTCCGCGAACTGGTCAACAAGCTGCTTGAGGCTTTGGGGCCCGAGGATCGCCTCCTAATGCGCATGCTGGAAATGGAGGACCGCTCGGTGGACGAGATTCAGCAGGTGACCGGTTGGTCCTCCGTGGCTATCCGGGTGCGAGCTTTCAGGGCACGACGCCGGTTGAACAAGGCCTTTAGAAGCCTGAAAGGAGAAGCGCATTTATGAATCGGATGGACCCTGAACTGAAACGGTTGCTCAAATGGGCGCGGCGAGCGTCACCCGTCCTGCCAGAGCAGGCGCCGTTTGGTTTTTCCGGGCGTGTTTTGGCTTCCCGAAAACCACCCCAAGCCCCCACGGTTTTTGAAGAACTGCAAAGCAGTGCGTGGGGGTTAAGCTGTGCGGCCCTCGTGTTGATTCTTTGCGGCACACTTGTGTTCGTGAGCCAGCGCTCTGCTCCTTCCCCAGCCGAGCCGTTTTCTTCGGCCTTGAGCTTCCTTGTCAGCAATCTTTCCCAATGAGAATTCTGAAGCACTGGAAGGTCATTCTCGCAATTGTGCTCGTGTTTGCCGCCGGTTTGGTAACGGGGGCGGTGACGAGCTTCTTCCATTTCAAGCGCGCTTTCGAGCGAGGGTTTACGGTCGAGAATTACGACTCAATGACGATGCAGTTCCTCCAAAAGGAACTCAAGCTGACTCCAGAGCAGGAACCAAGGGTGCGGGCGATTGTGGAGGAGAGCGGAAAGCAATTTGGCCAGACTTTCGGCCAGGCAGTTCGTGTTTCAGGAACGAATCTGGTCGAGTCCTGGCGGCGCATCGACCAGGTGTTAACGCCGGAGCAGCGCGTCATTTATCGGCAAAAGTGCGATGAGTTCCGTGAAAAGCTTAACAAAGGGCTCAAGATCGAGTTGCCGCCCGATCCGTGGCCCAGACAACAACGATGAGCCTTCGCTTTGGCGTGGAACGGAAGCCGTGCGCACGTGCTTGCCGAGGCCGCGGGCGGTGTCGGCTGCCTTCGGGCGCGCTCCTACGGCGGCGCCAGCTTCATCAGCGGACGAGGTGTGTCTTGAAATCCAGGCATCCCGGGGCCCGGCACCCTTCCAGCCTGGCCGCCTATCCAGCCGCTGAGGCGCACCCGAGCGATGCGAAGCTTCGACCAAAAGTCCGGCGCAGCCTGGCGCCAGGCGTCAAAACCCCAGGTCCAGAGCGTCCCGTCCGCTGTTAGCCCCAAGGCCGTCCCGCCCCCACCCCAAACCGAAGTCCAATCCGACCGCTCCCCCACTCGACGCCACTGGCCCTTGGGCGGGCTTGTCGTTTCATACGAGTAATCCCGTTCCCAGAGCGTGCCATCGGCGTGAATGTGGTACAGCTTCGGCATGCCCGGAAAGGCTACCGCGGCTTTGCCGGGGCGGCTGTTTGTGAGCACCAGGCGGCAACTCGCCGAGGCATGGCCTTCCGGCTCGGGTGGCCCGTAGGAAAGGTCCCATAATTCGCCAGAACGCGTCCAGGCCTGCAGCAGCAATCCGCCGTTGAACGCTGTCCAATCCATTTCGCGGCATACGCGGGTCGGTTTGGCATAGGTGTTCACTGCCATCGTGCCGGTTCCGAAAAAGAAAGGACGCCCCCATACCCATAGCGAGCCGTCCTTGCGCAATCCAAACATGCAGCTCCAATGCGCGCCGATGGCCTTCCAGTCGTCGTTGGTTCCCACCTGCACCAGGTTTGTCCCGGTCAGTTGGGCTCCCTCGAATGGGGCGCCCCCCCTGGCCCATAACGTCCCATTGCTGCGCACGGCCACTGTGTAATCGTGTAGCGCTCCAACACTCATCCAGTCGTTGCCCGAGCCAGCCTGAGCCGGCCCCTCTCCCCATGTATAAGCGCTCGAATGCCACTGCCAAATTGTGCCGTTATCCTGCAGCCCCAGGTAGCGCCCTCCGGCTGCCGAAACCTGCATCCAATTGCGATTGGTCCCGACCTGCTCTGGAAAGGGAGCCGGCGTGGGCCAAGCTGTGCCCGGGATGCCCCAACGCCAGAGCGAGCCGTCGGGCAGAATGAACATCACGCCTTGCGTCATTGCCAGGACCCGCATCGGTCCTTTATGCGGTCCCAAAGTCACGCTCAAAGGCCGTGGAACGTTGCTGCGCGAGCTAAGCACCAGCACCGCAACGCATCCAGTTGCCAAACAGATCGCCATCCATGCCCACCGCTTCCCGGGCCGCACACAAGCCGTTCCTGAACCTTCCAGACGCCCTAGCTGAAGGCCGTCCGGCTGGGGCTGTGCAACCGGATGCGCAATTTCTGGCCGCGCTTCCGCCGCAACCGGTGCTGCTGCCGGGCTAAACCGCTGTAGCGCCAACTCACGGAAATGGTGGTGCAACTGCCACCAAGCCCTTAAGCCGAACAGGAGATCCGCTCCCAGCCCCAGGGCGAACCAAAGGGCCAGGTCGAATTTCCAGCCGGGCGCCCAGTACCTATATTGGGTGAGGGTGTACCAGGCATTGCCGAGTCCCAACACCAAGCCAAACAGCACCCAGGGCAGGGCCAGCACCCGCAGCAGTGCGCTAATCGTTGCGTGATTATGATTCTTTGCCGTCAGGGCGCGCGCCATTGCTACCCAAGCCAGAGTGACCACATCCATCACCAGCATCACCGGGGCTGCCAGCCACATCGCCAGGATGCGCGCCTCGTGCGACCGCCGATACAGCGCCGCCATGAAAATCAATTCCACCCCAATGACCACCAGCAGCGGGCTTAAAAATTGACGCCGCAACGCCAGCAGTTGCCCCCGGAGAATGTCCTCGACGCTCAGCGGCACCGATAAGAGCAACTCGACTGCGCCGCTGCGCTGGTCATCGGCGATTTCCTGCCCCGCCTCGGTGGTTATCCATACCTTGAGGCCAAAACTGAGCAGTGCTGCAGAAAGAATGTACTCGGCTTCATCGAACCAAAAATGACCCGAAGCGGCCCAGCCCACCAGCCACCACACGGCCATGCAGGCCAGAAAGACCCAAACATGTGCCGGCTTGAGACGCGCCCGCGCCGCCAGCCAGTAAAACGCATTCCTATCGAGCAATCGTCGGCGGTACTGAGGCCGCTGGGCTTCTTTGCCGTAACTCCAGGCCTGCCACAACTCGCGCCAGCGTTTCTGGCCGGACTGCGCGGGCCTATCCTGCCATGACCGGGGCACAATCGAGCTGGCCAGCACTATCAGCAGCCAGGCCATAGCTTGGATGAGCGCCACCGAGCACCAATAATTTGCCCGATCAAACTTGTAGGGCGCGTCGAATGAGAGGTAAAAGCCGTAGGCCGGGCAGCACCAGAGCAGTTGCGGCAGCAGCCCTATAGCCGGCAGCGAGTAGGCTATGGCCAATGCGCACGCCGGCAGCGCCCCGGTGATGAGCAGCAGCAGCAGGAAATTCGCCGCCATCGCCCACCGGAATTGCCGGGTCAAGGCCGAACCCAGCATCCCGATCGACAGCGACAGCAGAAACGTATCCACCAGCACCAGGACCATCCGCCAGAACTCCCCGCTCGTGATGCCCCCTAGCAGCAGGCACACCGCCAACACCGGCAGCGCGGCCAGCAATCCGTAAAAGTCATTCAAGGACGTTGCGGTCAGTTTCCCCAGCACCACGTCGTGTCCCTTCAGGTCCGTCAGGAACAACAACCCGAGTGTCCCCTCCCGCTTTTCGGAACTGAGACAATCCGCTGTCGCCCGCCGCCCATACGCCAGCCCATAGAGCAACAGCAGACCGGAAAGGCCTCTGAAAATGAATTGCCCGGTCTGCTGCAATGTGACCGACCCGAGCGTGACGATGAAGGTGCCGGCGCCCACGCAAGTGGCCAATAGCGCGATAGCCAGCCGCATCCAATAAGTGGCGCGCCGGCGAGCGGTGGCCCGCAATTCGCGCCGCACAATGGGCAGGAACGTCATCTCTTCTATGTTCGATCTTCGAGAGTCGCGCCCCCAATGTCAACCGCTAGCCTCATCCTGGTCCGTAGCAGCCGCCGCCAGGAGGCTCTGTTCTCAGCCCTCAGTTTCACCGGGCCAAGCCAGCGGCACACCAACAGAAGAAGGATCAGTTCAGGCGGTGGCCTCGATTCCACGCATCGGGCGAGTCTTCGGCGGGGGAAGGACCAGACCCGCAGCCTCCGCAGTCTTGACGGTATCTTGCAGGTCGGAAACCAATTGGCGTATCTTGCGCGGCGCCTCAGGAATCTGGCGGATAAGAGATTCTCTTTCCAGTTTCTTTAGGCAACAAAATCCGAGGCCGGGCGCCGAGAACCCTTCAAGGCGCCCAAGCCTCGGCCCCGCGCCTCGGAGGAGGGGCGCGGGGAAAGAGCAGGGCCGCGTATTTAAGCAGCGCCCCCGGCCAGCGTCTCAAGCGGTTGAGGCGCGCCGCGCGCATTCGACCCGCCGGTTGCCAGGCTGGCCTGGGCGCGCAGGAATATGTCACGGCGGAAAATGTTCTTCAGGACAGGAGTCCGTCCGAGGCTCCTGGCGATGAAGCCGCGTTGACAAAGCAATTCGTATAGATTGTTCATTATCCACGAGGCCTTCTCATCGCTGGGTTCATTGGCTTTGGCGCCATGAAAGATGCTCAAGCCGCTCGTGGACTGAGCGCCCTCGAAGGCCTTCCCGAACCCGCTCTGGACCCATTCTGCGGGGGCATTCACGTATTGCGGGTCCGACAACAGGTCACCCAGAAACTCTCGGTTCTGTGGCAACTCGCAAAAGGCGCAAGCCTCCAGCAGGGCTGCCAGCAACCGTTCATGCTCTTCAGCGCGTCCAGCGGCGAAGCTCTGGCGGAGCATCAGGACTTTTTCGGGGTGCATGGGCGCCAGTTGAGCGCTCGTGGTCACGCAAACGCCGGCGCCGGCCTGCGCGGCCAGTGACAGCCACGGTTCCGATGCGCAGAACCCGTCGATGTATCCCAGTTTCAATGTCGGAAACATCTGCGCTGGCGGGATGGCTACCACGCGGACCTCGACATCCGGGACAATGCCCGCAGAGTGCAACCATTGGCGCAGGAGGATTTCCTGGGTAGAAAACGGGAACACCACGCCGAAGGTATAAGTGCGTTTGCGCCATAGTTTATAGATTTGTTCGCGCAAACCGGGTGCGTCATGCACACCTTCTTCCCAAAGACATCGAGACAGGGCGATGCCGTTGCCTTGCAGGCTGAGCACCAGCGCGCTGACGCAGGCGCACGGGTCGGAATCCAGGCCGAGGTTGGCCAGGAACGGCAGGGTGGCAGGGGCATGGGCGGCATCCAGCTCGCCGTAAATCACTTTGTCACGCACCTGCGCCCAACTGCTCTCGCGCTGGAGCTGTACCTCCAAATCGAATTTCTCGAATAGGCCGGATGTGCTGGCATAGACCAAGGGGGCGCAATCGCTCACCGGCAGAAACCCAATCCGCAACGGCTCCCTCCTCTTCAGTATCTCTACTCTGGCACGACTCATGACAACACCCAAAGCAGAGGGCAGGCCAAGAGCTGTAACTGGCAAAACTCGCGGCAATATTCACCACGGTACCTGGCAACAAATTGGAAAAGAGCCGGAAAATCAATGCAATCCAAGGAACGCTAGGCGTTTCATTTGAATCGCTTCGTGCTTCAAATTCGAGAAAGGGCAGTCACGAAGGCAAAACATCCTCTCCACGCTGAATAACTTTGGCCATAATGGATAATTTGGCTCTGACAAGTCGCGCCAGACCTGCTAGAACCCCTGCATGAATATTGGAAAACGGCTCTCTCTCAACTTGCTTGCCGCATTTGCGCTTATCCTGGCTTTCGCGCCGCTCTCGTTCACCGCGGCAGCGGAACCCACCTCGCCGCGCGAGCGGCTTCTGATGGATTTCGGATGGAGGTTCCACCTCGGTGATGACTGGGGCACGGGCGAAGATTTGGCCAAGGCAGGGTCGAGCGGCGGGCCGGCGCGCCCCGGTTTTTCGGACATGGGCTGGCGCTCAACCAATCTTCCCCACGACTGGGCCATCGAGCTGCCTTTTGACGAGCAGGCTGATGGTTCGCATGGCTTCAAACCTGTCGGGCCAGGTTTCCCCCAAAACAGCGTCGGTTGGTATCGCCGGGTCTTCACATTGCCCAAGGAGGACGCCGGAAAACGGCTCTGGCTGGAATTTGACGGGGCCTACCGCGACTGCCGGGTTTTTCTGAACGGCTATTTTGTCGGCCACCACGAGAGCGGCTACAGCAGTTTTCGCTACGACATCACCGATGTGGCAAACTGCGGTGGCAAAAATACCCTTGCCGTGCGCGTGGACGCGTCGGAGTTCGAGGGCTGGTTTTATGAAGGGGCGGGCATTTACCGCCATGTCTGGCTGGTCAAGACCAGCCCGCTCGCCATTGCGCCGGATGGTGTCTTTGTCTATTCGCAATTCAAGAATAACGTGCCGGAGGGGCCCGTCACGCTTTACATGAACGTCGAATTGAACGATTCACAGGGCGCGCAGGGGGATGCGGCTGTCAATTGCCAGGTGCTGGACCCCGACGGCAAAGAAGTGGCCCAAATAAAAGAATCATTTATGGTCCAGCCTTGGTCCAACCAGCAGGTCCTGCCACGTATCACTTTCAATTCCCCCATTCTTTGGTCGCCCGAATCTCCGAAGCTCTACCGTTTAGTCACCACCGTCCTGAGCGGGGGGGAGGTGGTGGACCGCAAAGACACGGAGTTTGGAATACGGACCGTGGCATTCGATCCCAATCAAGGCTTCCTGCTCAACGGCAAACATTATGAGATAAAAGGCACCTGCAACCACCAGGACCATGCAGGGGTGGGCGCCGCGCTGCCGGACAGAGTCCAATATTTTCGTATCGCGCGCCTGAAAGAGATGGGCGACAACGCTTACCGCACCTCGCATAATCCTCCAACACCGGAACTGCTCGAGGCCTGCGACCGCTTGGGCATGGTGGTCATGGATGAGAACCGCTTGCTCGGCAGCGACGCGGCCAACCTCGATCGGCTCGCAGGGCTGGTGCGCCGCGACCGCAACCATCCCAGTGTCGTGGTCTGGTCCATCGCCAATGAAGAGGGAGTGCAGACCACCCCGACCGGGGGGCGGGTGGCTGAAACGATGCAGGACCTGATTCACCGCATGGACCCAACCCGCTCGGTCACGATGGCGGCGAACGTCGGCAACACCTTCGCCGGCCTGAATCGCATCATCGACGTGCGGGGCTGGAATTACCACATCGGCAAGCAAATGGACAATTACCATGCCGCCCACCCGGCCCAACCCAATCTGGGGACAGAGCAGGCCAGCACCGTGTGCACCCGCGGCATTTATGCCAATGATAAGGTGCGCGGCTATGTCAGCGCTTATGACGATAATGCTCCCCCCTGGGCGCATACGGCTGAAACCTGGTGGACCTTCTTTGCCCCCCGCCCGTGGCTTTCCGGCGGATTCGCCTGGACTGGATTTGATTACCGGGGCGAGCCAACGCCTTACGGGTGGCCCTGCATCAATTCCCATTTCGGCATTGTAGATACCTGCGGGTTTCCAAAGGATAACTTCTATTATTACCAGGCCTGGTGGAGCGACAAAACGGTATTGCACCTCCTGCCCCATTGGAACTGGCCGGGAAAGGAGGGCCAAGACATCGACGTGCGCTGCTTCAGCAATTGCCAAGAAGTGGAGTTGTTCCTCAATGGCCAAAGCCTGGGCAAAAAGTCCATGCCCAGGAATTCTCACTTGCAATGGCAGGTCAAATACGCCCCAGGCACGCTCTCCGCGCGAGCTTTTAATGGCGGTGTGGCTGTAGCCGAGACAAAGATTGAAACGACGGGAGCCCCGGCGAAAGTGGAGCTTGCTCCCGACCGAGGTCAAATCGACGCCGATGGACAGGACGTCAGCCTGGTTACTGTGTCGGTGGTGGATGCCCAAGGCCGTGTGGTGCCTGTGGCGGGCGACCTCGTGAATTTCGAACTGAGCGGTCCCGGCAAAATCCTGGGCGTAGGCAACGGCGACCCCAGTTGCCACGAGCCCGATGTGTATCTGGACCAGATGCCGGTTCGGGCCATCGCCCTGGAGGATTGGCGGATGAAAATCGTGCCGGAGGCCAAGGAAGGGCCCGAAACAGCCGAGGATGCTCCAGAGGCCGGTTTTCGTAGAGTCAATGTGCGCCGCAGCGCCGGCCCCTTGCAACCTGAGCAAGCGGCTGTGTTCCGCGCCCACTTCTCGGCCACCGCCGAGGATTTAGCCGCCACGAACATCCTGCTCCGCTTCGGGATGATTGATGATGAGGGCTGGGTTTATATCAATGGCCGTTTCGCAGGCGAAGCGCATGACTGGTCGGTGCCCCACAGCTTCGAGATTCACAAGCTCCTTCATGCCGGCGAGAACACCGTGGCCGTGGCCGTCAAGAACCACGAAAATTCGGGAGGATTAAACAAGGGCGTGGCTGTCGAGATCGAACAGAAGCCGGTCCCAACGGATTGGAAACGCAGCGTCTTTAACGGCTTGGCGCAAGTGCTGGTGCAATCAAGCAAAGAGGCCGGGACCCTCACCCTCACTGCCCGGGCGCAGGGCCTGGCACCGGCCACGACAACAATTCAGGCGAGGTCATGCACCCCTCGCCCGGCTCTCGAGTAACGGACTTTACCGTTATGGGGTTTTAATGATAAGCCGCTTCCCGCCAAGCGACGCAGACCCCTTTTGGATGCTGCGGCGCAGGGCGCGACCATCCAAAGTGGCGTCATTATGTGGACTCGCGCGAGTTGGCCTCTCCGAGCACAGATTTAGCCCTGTGGCGCCGAGCTTTCGCACGGTTGCCGCAATCCCGCATATCGCACCAGCGGCGGCTATGATTTTTGCTCGAATCCACAAACAGCCAGCCACAGGTATCCCCCTGGCAAAGGCGCACTTGGCCCAGCGAGTGCCCATTCGTTAACAGCTCCGCTGCGGCCCGAGCGATTGGCCCCAGAATGATGCGATGGTAACCATCAAAACATGATTTTGATGGCTATACGATTTGCATGCTGCTTGCGTTTGTGTAATCCCTGTGGTGTGACGGAGAAAGATACCATCTATGCGTGCGAATGGAGCACCTGAAAAAGAGCGGTGCCAAACAGAACCTGGGACGGACAAGCTAAAAGCGGAGGCCGTCCGCACGCGTGCCGACGCCTAGGGCGGCGTCGGCTGCGCCCCGCGCGGGCGCGCTCCCCATTTTGGGCACCTCGTTGGCTCAGTAATTTGCGTTGCTCCGTTTCCAGAAAACGGCGGGGTTGCCGAGCTGAAGCTGATCGTTTACCCGCTGAACGCCGGGCAGGCTGGCGACCATTTGGGTCACCTCGCGCCGCTGGGTGTCATTAGGCACTTCGCCCCGGAGCGTGACTTGGCCGTTATTAACGACTGCGGTGACCGGCGAGGCCTTCCATGCGTGATCGGTCGTGAGCCTGTCGCGAATTTCCTCCGCCAGGTTCCAGTCGGCCGGCGAAGCTCCCGGGGGCGCCGAGTAATCCTCCGCGAACCCGGTCCCACCCGCATAAATTCGCGGTTCAGCGCGGTTCGAGGTAGGCGCCAAGGCCGCTGCAGGCAAGGGCGCGAATTGGGCCGTGGCATAATTCTGTGTATGTGCGCATCCGACGGTCAAGCCAAGCGGTAGCGCGAGCCAAAGTAGTCTGCTAATCCTTCTCATATTTTCTTTCTTTTTTGCGTTTGGGTTTGTGGTGGCACCGGTCGGTTCTATCGAAGACAGTCACCCCTTATTCATCCCCGGCCAATAGGGTTTAACCCGTCCGTTCTGAACAGGGCCTACTGCCTGAAAAAACCAGCGATGTGTCATTTTTTGGCACGGAAAAGGCTCTTTCTGTACAAGAAGCCCTTGGCGCCTGATGCACTAAGACAGCGGAAGAGAAAGAATGAGCGGTATATATGGTGATGCCCATAAACCTGTTTGACCTCCTGATGGCAGCCTTATTGGCCTGGGGTGTCGTCCGTGGTCGCCGGCAGGGGTTTTCACGGGAGTTCCTGAACCTGCTGAAATGGCTGGTGCTGTTGTTTGGTTGCGCGGCCATTTACGAACCGGTTGGGGAAATGATCGCCCAATACGGCGCGTTTGACCTCCTCTCGGCGTATCTTTTGACCTATCTCGGGGCGGCGCTGGTCATTTTTCTCTTCTTTTCACTGGTCCAGCGGCGGTTGGAGCCCAAGCTGGCCGGGAGCGACATTTTTGGACGGAGTGAATATTATTTGGGCATGGGCTCTGGACTGGTCCGTTTTTGCTGCATGCTGCTAATGGGCCTGGCGCTGCTCAACGCCCGCGCGTTCTCACCGGTAGAGCTAAAGTCGATGGAAAAGTTTCAGGAAGACGCCTATGGGAGTAACCTGTTTCCCAACCTCCATAGCCTGCAGGTGGCCATTTTTGAGGATTCCTTTGCCGGGGCCTTTGTGCGCAATGAATTGGGCTTTCTATTAATTCATCCAACCTCGGTTAATTCTTCCCCCGACCAGGTCCAAAAGGCAGCCAGAAAATAGGGAGCGAGTCACGAGCGCGAGCCGCTGCCCAGGGCCAAGGACAAGATCAGTTCCACACCTTTGTAGCAGACGACGTAAGGGGTCTCCGAGCAAGATTGCCAACTGGCGGCCTTTTGGTTTACCCGGAAGTTGCTGATCAGAGACTCCTTACGTCGTCTCCTACACTCAGGAATGATTACAATTGGACCTGAACGCAGGCTGGGCCATAATGAGCCTATGCCAATTCAACCTGGACCTTTAAACCAGCAGGAACACAAGGCAATCCTTTGCGTTTGCATACTGTCGGCCTTCGCCGATGGCGAACAGGATGAAACCGAACGCGCCCAGATCGAGCGCATCGTGCAAGGTTTCTCGGAGGACCACCTGGACCTGGCTTCGGCCTACCAGGATATGCTCGGTGGGAAGTTGTCGCTGTCGCAAGTCGCCGGCCAACTGCAGGCGCCTGCTGCCAAGGCGCTGGCGTATGAAATGGCCGTCTGCGTCTGTCATGCGGATGGCGTCCTGAAAGAATCCGAACAGATATTTCTGACCGACTTGCGCCAGGCGTTGCAGCTCACAAACCCAGCGGCGGCGGACGTTCACCAACAGGCGGCTCAAGCGATGGCCGCGCAGCCATTGGCCGCGCCCCCCATAATGGACATTGGGAAAGAGGCGGAACTCGACCATTTAATTCTGAACGCAGCCATTCTCAATGGCGCCTTGGAAATCATGCCGCACACATTGGCGACCATGGCCATCGTGCCGCTGCAGATGCGGATGGTTTATCAAATCGGCAAGCGCTGTGGTTATGAACTGGATGCCGGCCATATCAAGGACTTCCTGGCAACGGTGGGCGTTGGATTGACCTCGCAGGTTTTCGAAGGATTCACCCGGCGGCTCGTAGGCCGCTTGGCGGGTGGCCTGGCCGGAGGCCTTTTGGGCGGCCTGGCGGGAGAGGTGACAGGCTCGGCCTTCGCTTTCGCAACGACCTATGCCCTCGGACAAGTCGCCCGGCGTTATTACACCAGTGGACGCACCCTCAGCACCAGGCAATTGAAGGATGCATTCTCGTCCCTGCTCGAGGAAGCGCGCTCCATGCAAAGCCGCTACTCAGGTGACATTGCCCAAAAGGCGCGCCAGGTGAACATCTCCGAGCTGCTGCCCTTGGTCCGGCATCCGTGATATGGAACCTCAGTTTTAGCTTGGGACGGAAACTTCCGCATCTGGTCGGGGGCGATGTCCATATCCAAACGACTTCCTGGAATGGGGCTGTAATGTTCGGGTAATGGATTTAACAGCAGGCCAGAGCGTGACGCCACTGCGCGATGAACTCGACGCATTGCTCAGGCGCGCGCTGCGGCTCGACCTGGAAGTTTCTCATCAAGGCAAACTCCTCAAACTTGGGGCGCTTCTAGGGGACTCGACTCTAACCTATTCAGCGAGCCATTCCGGCCCAGGGTTTCTTGATGAACTCAATCGCCTGGCAGAAGGGGCCGCTTGTCTGCTGGGACATAATCTCCTCCGTCACGATCTGCCGATTTTGCGCGAGAGCGCCCCGGGATTGGCGCTGCATCGGCTCCCGGTGATCGATACCCTGGCGCTTTCGCCCATTTGCTTCCCGGAAAACCCCTATCACCGGCTGGTCAAAGATTACAAGCTGGTCCGGGAGAGCGTGAACGACCCTGTGGCCGACGCCCGGCAGGCGGGCGTCCTCTTTAGGGACGAATTCCGAGCCCTTGCCGGGCTGCAACGAACAGAACCGCGCATTTTCGAACTGCTTCACTTTTTGCTTTCGACAGCAGAGGGCCCTGGGGATGGCTGTTCGTCAGGAATGGAGATGCTCTTTGAAATTCTGGGCGGAACCAAGCCAAGCAAGTCCAAGGCACTAAAGATTTGCGGTGAAGTCTTCTCTCGTTGGGGTTGTGCCAGTGTTCCGGCAGATGAGGGTCTGCTCTTGGGTCTGCTCTCGACACAGTCCCAAAGGCACGCCTTGGCTTACACAGTGGCCTGGCTGCGGATCGCGGGGTCTAACTCCGTACTGCCGCCTTGGGTCCGCCTCGAGCACCCGGCGACAGGCGCCTTGATCCGGCGGTTGCGCGAAGTGCCCTGCCGCTCTGCGCAATGCTCGTATTGCAGAAAAGTCCACGACGCGCGCGAGCAGTTGCGCGTGTTCTTTGGCTGGGAGGATTTCCGCCCCGCGCCCCTCAACAAGCAGGGCGGCAGCCTGCAGCGGGAAATTGTCGATGCAGGGCTTCGCAACGAATCTTTGCTGGCGCTCCTGCCGACTGGCGGCGGAAAATCGCTCTGTTTTCAATTGCCTGCGTTGGTTCGCAATTTCCGCAGAGGCGTGCTCACGATTGTCATTTCCCCCCTTCAGGCCCTGATGAAAGACCAAGTGGATGGATTAGTCCGGCGCACGGGCACCCCATTTGCCGCTGCTCTTTACGGCTTGCTAACGCCGCTCGAACGGGGCGAAGTGCTTCGAGGGGTTCGCATGGGGGATATAGCGGTGTTGTACGTATCACCGGAGCAATTGCGGAATCGCTCCTTTCGCGAGGCTATCTCGCAGCGGGAAATCGGCTGTTGGGTTTTCGACGAAGCCCATTGTCTCTCCAAATGGGGCCACGATTTTCGTCCGGACTATCTTTATGCCGGGCGGTTCATCCGCGAGTTCTCACAGAGGCAAGGTGTCGAGATTCCCTCAGTGGCCTGCTTTACCGCCACGGCCAAGCAGGATGTCAAGGAAGAGATTCTGGCTTACTTCAAAACCCAGACGGGGCGTGATTTGGTTTTGTATGAAGGCGGCGTCGAGCGTCAAAACCTGCGATTTGAGGTGCAGGCCATCAGCGATTACTCGAAATTAGAGCGCGTTCACGATACCCTTTCGGAACGCCTCACCGAGGGCAGCGCAATCGTTTTTCGCGCCACCCGCTCAGACACAGAAGTGACCGCCGAGTATCTTCGGGAAAAGGGTTGGAGGGTGGAGCATTTTCACGCCGGGCTGACACCCCCTGAAAAAAAGAGGATTCAAGACCAATTCCTGGCAGGCGAAACCCAAGTGATCTGCGCCACCAACGCCTTTGGGATGGGCATTGACAAAGAAGACGTCCGGTTGGTCATCCACGCCGATACCCCCGGGTCGCTTGAGAATTATCTCCAGGAAGCCGGGCGCGCAGGCCGGGATGGGCGCTCGGCTGAGTGCGTGCTGCTCTTTGAAGAAGCCGATTGCGAGCGCCAGTTCCGCATGTGCGCTTTCTCGCAACTGACCCGGCGCGATATTGCTCAAATCCTGCGCGGCCTTCGCAAAGCTGCCAAAGGCGACCGCGGCGAGATTGTCATTACCTCCGGAGAAATCCTGCGCGACGAGGATGTCGAAACCGGCATCGACTTGGAAGATCGAGATGCCGACACCAAAGTGCGCACGGCCATCTCTTGGCTGGAGAGGGCGGATTTTCTCCAGCGCGATGAGAACGTGACGCAGGTCTTTCAAGCCAGGCCCCTGGTAAAGGACATCGAGGAAGCTGCCGCCAAAATCCAGCCGCTGAACCTGTCCCCGCAGGAACAGCGCCTGTGGATGGCCATCCTCCGCGAGGTCATCAACTGCGGGCCCTCGGACCAATTGACCATCGATCGACTGGCCCTCCTGCCCGAATTCACCGAATACGCCAAAACCAATACCGCCGCCAATCCCGAATACATAAGCGCCAAGGTTCTCAAGATTCTAGGGAGCATGGCCCAATCCGGGCTGATGAAGCGGGACATGCTCCTGAACGCATTTATCCGCTACAATGTCGCTGATCATTCGCGGCTGCGGTTGGATAACGTGCTGCGAGTGGACCGCGCGCTGGTAGATGTCCTGGCCAGAGAAGAACCGGACCCGGAGGGTTGGATGCCTTTGTCATTGGGGCTTGTCAATCAGCGCCTGTGCGACGAGCAACTGGACTCCTCAACTCAGCTCCTGCGTTCTTTGCTCAAGAGCCTCAGCCAGGATGGCCGCGGGTTCGCCGGCACCTATGGCAGCATCGAGCTGCGGCACATCGGGCAGGATTCCTGCCGGCTGCGCGTGAAGCGGAGTTGGACGGCTATAAGTGAACTGGCCGAAAAGCGCCGCCGCGTGGCCTCGCTGGTTCTCGATGCGCTGCTGGCCAAGGTCCAAGCGGGTACCCCGGCGCAGGCGGACTTGCTGGTCGAATTCTCATTCCAGGAGCTTCAGGATGCTATCGAGCGCGACCCCCTCCTCCGGGCGGAATTAAAAGACCTGCCCGCGGCACTCGAACGGGCGCTGATGTACCTGCATGAACAGCGGGTTATTATTTTGCAGCAGGGCTTGGCCGTTTTCCGGGCGGCTATGACGATTCGCCTCCAGCCCGGAGCGAAGGGTGAAAGATACAAGCCCAGCGACTATCAACCTCTGGAGCACCATTATCAGGAGCGCATCCTCCAGGTCCACGTGATGAGCGAATTCGCCCGGCGCGGCCTCGATCGGATTCAGGAGGCCCTGGGGATGGTGCTGGCTTACTTCTCCCTGGGTAAAGAGGAGTTCATCCGGCGGTTCCTGAACACAAAGCCGGATTTGCTTGTTCATGCCACGACCGCCCAATCGTACCAAGGAATTGTTAGCGACCTGGCCAATCCGGTCCAGATCAAGATCGTCACCGCTCCGGTCGGGCGCAACATGCTGGTGCTCGCCGGACCCGGGTCCGGCAAGACCAAAACCGTCGTTCATCGTTGCGCGTATCTGCTGCGGGTTGAGCGCGTCCGCCCCCAGAGTGTGCTGGTCTGCTGTTTCAACAGGCAAGCTGCCATTGAGTTGCGCCGACGCCTGCGCGAGTTGGTCGGGGATGATGCCAAAGGGGTGACGGTTCTGACTTATCATGGGCTGGCCATGCGGCTGTTGGGTTACTCCTTTACCGGACGCGCCCAAAAAAATTCCAACGGAATTGATTTCGATGCGCTCATTTCCAGCGCAATAAAGCTACTCCGCGGCGAAAACACCCCCGCAGGGATGGAGGCCGACGAAGTCCGGGACCGGCTGCTGGCAGGTTATCAATACATTCTGGTGGATGAGTATCAGGACATTGACAAGCCGCAATACGAGATGATCAGCGCTATCGCCGGCAGAACCCTCGAGGACCCGGACCTTAAACTTTCGATCCTGGCAGTCGGCGATGACGATCAAAATATCTACGCGTTTCGCGGCGCCAACGTCGAGTTCATTCGCCGTTTTCAGCAGGATTACGACGCCGACGTGCATTACCTCGTCGAAAACTACCGGTCCACACGCTATATCATCGAAGCGGCAAACCAATTGATTGGCGCTAATACAGATCGAATGAAAACCGGCCAACCACTCCGCATTGATCGAAGCCGGGAAATGCTGCCCGCTGGGGGTGAATTCAGCCAACGCGACCCAATCACCGCGGAAAGGTGCAGGTAATCCGGGTCGCCAATGAGCGCGCGCAAGCTCAGGCAGCTATCGCTGAGGTCAGTCGCTTGCTTCAATTGGGGGCGAGCGACTGGTCCCCAATCGCCGTCTTATCCAGCACGCATCGGGAATTGGCCGACGTCCGGGCCCTGGCCGAGGCGGGCGGGATTCCGATTCGGTGGGTGGCGCATCGAGATAAAATGCCAACTCTGCACCAGATAAGGGAGCTCGGGCGTTTCCTGCTGCGCCTCGAGCCGGCGCGCAATCAGATGAAACGAGCAACACAACTCACCGCGGTTGCGGTTCAGATGTTTGGTCATGACAGCACGAACTCCTGGGTACGGTTTCTTTTTCGATTGCTCGATACATGGCAGCAGGAATCGGGGGATGCAGAACTGCCGGTCTATGAGGCGATGGAGTTCCTCTACGAAATGTGCGCAGAAAGCCGGCGCGAATTTAACTACGGAGCCGGGGTAACTCTGAGCACGGTTCATGCCGCTAAGGGCACGGAATACGAGCACGTCCTGGTTGTTGGCGCCTGGCCGGCGCACCAGGACCAAGCCAGGCTCGAGGAAAGCCGGCGGGCACTCTACGTCGGAATGACTCGCGCACGAAGAACGCTGGCTGTTTTCGAACGACAGGACATTCGGCCGGCGCTGCCCAACGCGCTCAGCGGCCCCGCTGTCATGATTCGCCAATTTGCCCACACATCGCTGAATGCCCCCAATCGATTGAACTACGAAACTTTGGGGTTTGAAGATATTCACCTCGGATTTCCAGGAACGTTCAGCCCGGGCGCGGCCATTCATGCCGCCCTGGCGCGCTTGGAGCCGGGAGACAACCTGATGCCGGGCCGGCTGGAAAATGATGCCATCGGGCTTTTTGCCGGAGACGTATGTGTCGCCCGCCTTTCGCACAAAGCTGAAGCGGAATGGGCCAGTCGCATCGCGGCCATTCGCGAGGTCCGCGTATTGGCCATCGCTCGCCGAACCGCCGAGCAGGACACAGACCAAGAGCGCCGTGAGCGCTATCAGGCGACAGAATGGGAAATTCCAATCGTCGAGCTGGTCGTCGCAGAGGCCTAACTGCTGCTTGGCTTTGCTCAGATTTGGCCGACGATTTTTCTTGTGCGGCGGTTGGAAACCCCTTAAAGGCCAGCAGCAATCAAACGGAAATGACACGCCTCGAGTCCATTGCAGCCCAGCACGGCACACCGCTGGTGGTAATCGACCATGACATCCTGCGGAAGAATTACGCTGCTTTTAAAAAGTATCTGCCCAAAGTCCAGGCCTATTACGCGGTCAAGGCCAATGCCGAGCCCGCCATCGTGCGCACCTTGTACAAGGCCGGCGCCAGTTTCGATGTGGCCTCGCTGCCGGAGTTCATGCTCGTTTACGAGAATATCAAAAATCTGCCTCCGGCACAGCAGCAGGATTTTATTTGGGATAAGATCATCTATGCCAATCCGACCAAACCCAAGGAAACGCTGCGCGCATTGGACCAATACAAACCGCTGGTCACCTATGACAATCCGGGTGAGCTGGACAAAATCAAACGCTATGCGCCGCATGCGGGGGTGGTGCTCCGGGTGCGCGTGCCCAATACAGGCTCGATGGTCGAGCTCTCGTCCAAATTCGGCTGTCATCCGGGCGAGGCGGTGGATTTGATCCTGGCGGCCTTTGAGCAGGGCCTGACGGTCGAGGGGCTCAGCTTTCACGTGGGCAGCCAATGCACCAATTTCCAGAATTTCGTCCAGGCCCTGGACATCTCGGCGGCCGTGATGCGCGAAGCCAAGTCGCGCGGGCACGAACTCAAAATCCTCGATATTGGCGGAGGTTTTCCCGCGCCCTACGACCGGCACGTCAAGCCTTTCAGCGCGCTGGCCAAAAAGATTAATGCCGAAATCGATCGGCTCTTCCCCAAAGACATTCAGATTCTAGCCGAGCCGGGCCGGTTCCTGGTCGCGACGGCTGCCACCTCGGTGGCCTGCATTATTGGCAAAGCGGTCCGCGACGGCAAAACCTGCTATTACATCGACGACAGCGTTTATCACACCTTCAGCGGAATCATTTTCGATCATTGCCAATATCATTTGAAGTCGTTTAAAAAAGGCAAAACGGAGGTATGCGCCGTTTTTGGCCAAACGTGCGACGCGCTGGACACCATTTCCCTTTCGGAAGAGCTGCCGGAGTTGGAAATTGAGGACCTGGTGTGCGCAAAGAACATCGGGGCCTACAGCTGCGCGTCGGCCACCTGGTTCAACGGGTTTGCCCCGGCAAAGATTGTCCACCAAAATGAATGAGAAGAAATCCTCTTGGCCGTCAGGCAATCAGGGATTACTCTGCGGTTATGGCTTGGCGGATTCACCAAAACGTTATTCGAGGCGAAATCGATAATCGGCAACGCGGCGCGGTACGGGGTAAGATTTGGCTCAAGGGCCAGCCCGCCCCGATGCTTCTGGATTTGCAGGGCAATGCCGCTGCCGATCTCGCCGGCTGTTTGCTCACGTTCGACAACCCCGGCCCTGCAATTGCCCTGGACACCGAAATGAATCTGCTGCAGCGCGGGGCTATTGGGGATCTGACTGCCTCGCGCAAGGTTCGCGTATTCGATATCCCCTTGGAAGAGGTTCACCGACGGCTGGACCAGGGCTTGCCGGTCCCCGAGCATCGCGCCAATTGCCTGTACCTGGAATGGTTCAGCGAAGCCAACGGGCGGGTCGTCGTCGAGAGCACGGACTACAAGCTGACCATCTCGGCGCCGGCCTGGCGGCTTACCTCCGAGGAGGAAAAACAAAGGCAGATCGATGCCGCCAATGGTTTCAACAGTTTCATGGAAAGGCTCAGCAAAGTTTTGGCCGCCCAACAACATCACCCGCCTGAAGATAAGGAATGGGACGAATTCGATTACGAACGGTTCATGCGCGAGTGCGATGCGCGCACCAATAAATATTCCGAGTTGTTGGACAAGTACATGGACCACCCCGACCGCGACCGACTGATAGCCAAAGAAATGGGCTGGTCAGACCCGGAGACAACCAACGAAACAACCGAGCGGGGGTCTGCCGGGCAAGATAAGGGCAGTCCGGCAGCTTCCGAAGCCGTCTCTGAATCGGCCCAGGCAGAGCATGAGGTTGAGGATGCATTTTCATCTGCCGAGGAGCCGCCGGAGTTGCAGCCCGAGCCTTCTACTGAGGGATTGGATTGGGTGCGCAAGGAGGACGGCTACATCAGTCATCCACTGGCCTTGCGCGCGATGGATGGAGCGGTGGCCCTTTGCGACAAACTCAAGGAATTGGGCCTGGAAGAACCTGCCGACGAGGACCTATGCGGATTGCTCGCTGAGTATCAAACCCTGGGAGCCAAACTGGCCGGGGCGCTCGATGGCCTGGCTTATGGCCGGGACCTCAACGAAGGGCCGTTCATTGTGGCTTGTCTCAAACGGGCCTTGTCTCACCTCCACGCCGCTCAAGGGGCCTTGGACCAGGCGGCGCCCAAAAAGCTTCTGCCTGCGCAAACGGTGACATCAATTCGCGGCGAGCTCTTTGCCATACGCGAGGAGGTCCTCCGCTTGATGCAGGAGTTTCGAGGCAAAACCTAGAATTCACACCGATGTTCCAGAATATCGGCGAGATGGTGATTTTGCTCTGGCGCACACTGCTGGCACTGCCGCAGACCTGGCGCCAGCGCGAGAAAGTCTTTGAGCAGTTTTTCGAGATCGGCAATGCCAGCCTGTTGATGGTTTGTATCCTGTCGTTTTTCATCGGGGGGGTCATTGCGTTGCAGACCGGCCCGGTGCTGGTTGATAGCGGCCTGGCGAGCGCGGTTGGGGGAGTGGTGGGCATATCGATTTGCAAAGAGCTGGCGCCGGTGATGATGTCCATTCTGATTGCTGGCCGCATCGGCTCGGCCATGGCGGCTGAGATTGGTTCGATGCGTGTGTACCAGGAAATCGATGCCTTGCGCACCATGAACATCAATCCGATTCAGTACCTCGTGCTGCCCCGGCTGGTTGCCATTGCCGCTGCCCTGCCGCTGCTGGTCATCTTCTCCATCCTCGTCGGCTGGCTCGGCGGCGCATTCGTGAGCACCGCCGTGCATCGCATCGATATTTCCTTTACCAGCTTTTTCTCCGCCCTGCGCAATGTGGTCCAACTCAAAGACGTGGTGAACGGGGTCTTCAAAAGTTTCATGTTCGCCTGGGTTATTGGCGTGGTTTCCTGCCACCAGGGTTTGATTACCATCGGAGGCCCGCGCGGAATTGGCCGCTCGGTAACCAAGGCGGTGGTCAACTCCATCGTGCTCATCGTTATCTTTGATTACATCCTGACCCGGCTCCTGCTGCGCTAGGGAACTATGGCTGCGGACTCAACCAATACCAGTTCCGGCCAGGGGGTGAGTGTCCTCGTGCGCGGATTGCGCAAGAGCTTTAACGGGCATGAGGTGCTCAAAGGCGTCGAATTTGATGTCATACCAGGAGAGATTTTCGTGCTGATGGGCCCTAGCGGCAGCGGCAAATCGGTCCTGCTCAAGCATATCATCGGGCTCGAAGAACCGGATGAGGGCGAAATCCTTGTTGAGAACCAGCCCATCCAGTCCTCCAGAGTCATGGAGCAGTATCGCCTGGCAATGGTTTTCCAATCCGGCGCCCTGCTCAACTCGTTGACGGTCGGCGAAAACGTCGGCTTGTATCTCGCCGAACACCGGCTCAAACCGCCTGAGGAGATCGCGCGCATTGTGGCTGAGAAACTCGAAGTGGTTGGCCTCAAAGATGCCGCAAACGCCATGCCCACCGAGTTGTCGGGGGGGATGAAAAAGCGAGTGGCTATTGCGCGCGCGCTGGTGATCGAGCCCCAGTTGATTCTCTACGACGAACCGACCAGTGAATTGGACCCGCTCTCCTCGGTTGTCATTGCCGAGGAGATTGTCAAACTCAACGAGCGGACTCATGTGACCTCGCTGGTCGTATCGCATGACCGCGACTTGGCCTTTGGGGTAGCCGACCGCGTCGCCGTCATTAACGAGGGCCGGATACTGACCATCGGCACGCCCAATGAGGTGCGCCACAACCAGGAGCCGCTGGTCCAACATTTCCTGAACGCGCATTTTACTAGAACTTAGATGGCCAGTTGGATTTGCTTTTAAACAGATTCTGAATTAACCAAAAGACACACTATGAAAAATTCTTTGGAAACCCGGTTGGGCATATTCGTCGCGCTGGCGGTTATCGCCGCGGTGCTCATCCTCGAAATCGTGGGGGGCGTCGAGCGGTTCGAGCGCGGCTACGAATTGAAGGCATTGTTCAACACCGTCCAGGACCTCAAAGAAAGTGACCGTGTGAAAATGGCCGGGGTCGAGGTGGGCAGGGTTTCGAGCATCTCCCTCGATGAAACCAATAACAAGGTGCTGGTTGTGATGAAATTGCGGGAAGGGGTCAAGGTCAGGACCGACAGCGTGGCCACGGTGAAATTCACGGGGTTGATGGGGCAGAACTTCGTTTCACTCGACTTTGGCACGCGCAATGCCCCTATTGCGACCCCGGGCACGATGCTGGCCACCCAGGAACAACCTGACCTCAGCGCGGTCATGGCCAAGATCGATAATGTCGCCACCGGTGTCGAGAACCTGACCAAGAGCTTCACCGGAGATAAAATCGACAACTTGCTTGGTCCCTTTACGGATTTCCTCAAGGCCAACCGCGTCCCGCTTACGGCCACCATTGCCAATCTCCAAGCCGTTTCCAGCCAGATCGCCCAGGGTAAAGGCACCGTGGGCAAATTGATCTATGACGATACGCTATATAACTCCGCTTACACCGCAGTGACAAATCTCCAGGAGACAGCCACTCAAATCAACCTGACGGTCGCCGATGCCCGCAAAGTCGTGGACCAGGTCAATGCCGGGCAAGGAACGGTGGGGAAGTTGCTGCACGATGACACTCTCTATCGCGAGACCACCGATTCAATGACCAACCTCAAGGAGATTCTTCAGAAGATCAACCAGGGCCAGGGGTCTGTTGGCAAACTCGTCAACGACCAGGACCTTTACAAAAACGCCAAATTGACCCTTCAAAAGCTCGACCAGGCCACCGAAGGTCTCGAAGACCAAGGACCTTTAAGCATTCTTGGCTCCGCCCTCAGCAAGCTCTTTTAAAAAGTCCAGGTTAGAACCTGAGATAAATCGCCTTCAAATACTGGGCTTCATTAAAGGCAGCCGGGTGGTCCAGCGCGTGGCCCGTGGTTTGGATTTCATCAAACCTGCGGCCAGACTTGGCGGCAGTCTGGCGGATGACACCGAAAAACTCGCTGGCATCGACATGGGCTGAACAGGAACATGCCAGGAGATAGCCCCCTGGCGCGAGGTGGCGAATGGCATCCGCTGTCAGCCGGCCATACGCCCGGAGAGCGCCCGCTCGCTCGGATTCGCGCCTGGCCAACGAGGGCGGGTCAAGGATGATCAAACCGAACCGCCGGTTGGAGGCGGTACCCAGCCAATCAAAGGCATCCGCCTGCACCGTTTCATGGTGGCAGGCGGCCACAGCGGCGTCTGAAATATTGAGCGCGAAGTTCCTGTTGGCAGCCGTCAATGCGTGCGGGCTGATGTCGAGGTCCGTCGCCGCCCTTGCCCCGCCTCGAGCTGCATAGACCGAAAACGCCCCGGAAAAGCTGAAGGCATTGAGAACCGCGCGTTCCGGCGCGAGGGACTGCGCCAACCGGCGGTTCTCGCGTTGGTCCAGGAAAAAGCCCGTTTTCTGGCCTCGGAGCACGTCGGCTTCAAACCGAGCGCCCGATTCGCGAAAGATAATTGCTCCGGACGGTGGGACTCCGATTAATACCTGGCCATCCACCCTGCCAAAACGCTCCGCAGCGGCTTGCAGATTTCGGCTCAAGCGCAAAACGATTCGTTCCGGGCGCAACTCGGCGCATATTAATTCTATCAACTCGTCCAGGCGCGGGAGCCACGCGGTTGTGTACAGCTTCAGAACCAGCGTCTCTTCGTAGCGGTCGAGAACCAAGCCGGGCCAGCCGTCGCTCTCACCATTGATCCACCGAAACCCGGTTGTCTGCGCGTCAAAAGCGCCGCGCCGCAGTTCGAGGGCTTGTTCGAGGCGTTGACCCCACCACCTCTGGTCAATTCTTTGTGGGCGGCCAGTGTGCAGCGCGCGCAGGCGAATGGGAGAGTCCGGATCGAATAATCCAATCGCCAGAAACCGGTTGCTCCGATCATAGACTACACCCAATTCGCCTGCTTGCCCTTCTCGGTTCTGCTCGGTGATGCTTTCGGCAAACACCCACGGATGGCCCGAGCGCAGCCGGGATTCGACCGCCGGCCTTACCCGTAAGCGCAGCCGGGAATTTTGGGGATTTGAGGGGGACAATCGGCCAATCCTTTTTACCAGAGAGGCACGGAGACACAGAGAAGTAAGGAACCTGCTTCATTGAATCGTCTCTGTGTCTCTATGCCTCTGTGGTTCATATCATGCAATCTACCTTTTTACTATACGGAGGCGGAGAGAGCGTGTGAACCCGGTTCATTGAATCGCGTTCTCGGCATCTCGGTGTGTCTGTGGTTCAGCCTCAGGCGCGGCGGGAAGCCAGCGGCGCGCTACCCACGCCGTGCCCAGGGTTATAATGGCCCCGATCAGCGTGTACCAGGGCCAAAAAATTTCCGTGCCGACCTTTTCCATCCAGAACCTTCGCGTCACGTGCCACTGGGGCAGGACCTCAATCGCCGTCATGGCCGTCAGCGAAACGAGCATTGCCGCCACCACGGGTCCGGCACGGCCCTGCCGCCAGAAGACCGCCAGTGCCAAGCCCCCGACCAATGCCCCGCTGGTCAGGCCGCGCAAGGAAAAGGCTGCGTTGAGCACAAACTGCGCTTGCCGGCTGCAATAGGCGACCAGGATCAAGGCCGTCGCCCAAAACACTGTCGAGACCTTGCTAAACCGCAAAAAAAACCCCTCGCTGCGGCTCGGAAGAGCATGGCGAATGAAATCCATCGTTAAAACAGAAGAAAGCGAGGTCAAGGCGGAACTGACCGAAGACATCGCAGCGGATAAAACGGCCACGATGAGAAAGCCTTTCATGATGTGGGGCACTTCGGTCATGATGAAGACCGGGAAGACGAAATCGGTCGCCTTCAATCCGGGCCGCGGTTCGGGCAGCGGTATCTGAAAGGGATGTCCCTGGTAGAATACCCATAACATAGCGCCCACGAGCAAGAAAATGAGGAAGAGAGGAAAGATGATAACCGCGCTGAGCACCAGCGCCTTTCGTCCATCGCCAACGGATTTGCAGGCAAGCACCCGCTGCACGATCAATTGCTCGGCCCCATGGGATGAGAGCACCACAACCGTACCGCCGATAACGCCCATCCAAAGATTGAAAGGAGGCCCGAGCAGAAACGTCAAAACCGAGGTTCCCGCCGGCGGTGTCACCTCCAGCCAATGCAGTTTGCCGGCTTCGAGGGCCTGGGTCAGAACAGCGCTCACTCCCCCTTGGACACGCGATGGGATAAAACAGAGCGCGAAAATGCCGCCGAACAGGAACAAGCCAAATTGAACCGCATCGGTCCAGATGACCGCCTTAACGCCGCCGACGTACGTATAGAGCAGCGCCAGCACGACGAACAGGAAGATGGCCCCCAGGAGCGGGTCGCCGGTGCCTGCCCCTAACAGCCGGTCTCCAAACAGCAGCTTGACAGGAATGCTTGCCACATACACCCGCACCCCCGCGGCGAGCGTTTCGCTGAGGAGGAAAAAGCCCCCGGAGGCCTGGCGCGCCGCGGGGCCGAATTTGTCCGCAAAGAGCTGATAGGGCGAATAAATCTCTCCTTTGAAATAATGGGGGACCAAAACGACGGCCAGGAGTATCCTGGCGATGACGTAGCCGATGACCATTTGGAGGAAACCCATGTTGCCCCCGAATGCCATTGCCGGCACTCCAATGATGGTCAGCGCGCTGGTCTCGGCAGCCACAATTGAAAAGCCAATCCCCCACCAGGGCACCGTCTTGCTGCCCAGGAAATAATCGCGGGTATTGTGTTGGTCCCGCCCGAACCAAACTCCCAAAAGAATGATGCCCGCCAAATACAGGAAGATAATCGCCCAATCTCCCAGGCTGAAGTAGCTGTTCATTTTTTGGCCGCCACTACCAGGAACTGCTTGCCAAAAATACGCCAGGCCAGCCGCAACTTCAGATAGAGTCTGAGCAAGAAAACCGGGTATTCCCTGCTCTTGACCATCGTGTAAGGCAGAAAACGCTCATGGCATTGCTCGATTCCAAAACCCTGATTCACCAGACCCTCGCAGAGCGATTGCTCCGTCAAGGGCAAATAATGGTCCCAAAAATCCCAATAGGCCCCCGGGAGATACTTGATATTGGGTCCCATGGCTATCAACCGGCCGCCCGGCTTGAGGCACCGCCGCGCTTGTTCGAGCGTGAGTCCCAGGGTCGCTTTATCGGGCAGGTGTTCGAAAAAATTGCTGGTAAACACCGCGTCGAGCTTGCCCTCCGGCAATGGCCAGGTTTTTGAGCAATCCTGCTCGAAAAAGCGAATACCACCATCCAGCTTTCGGGCGGAGTCGGGGTTTAAGTCCATCCCGTACTTTTCTTGCGCCTGGATTTGATTGATGAATTCGCCATAACCGCAACCAAGGTCCAGCACGGCTCCGGAGGGTCTGATCAGCGGTTGGAAGAACTCCGCTGTCAGCACCTGCCAAACCTGCCTGCGGTAATCCCGATTGCCGGCAAAGCGCAGGCTGTAAATGGATTGAACGTTGTCGGCGCTCATGAGGTCAGGTCGAGCCAATCCGGGAGCGCCTCGGCGTGCCCTGCGATTTCTTCAAGGATGGCGGGCAATTTGTGTTGTGGCCGCCAGCCCCATCTTTTTGCCGCCGCGCCCGAATCGAGCACCACCCACGGCAGATCGAATGGCCGCGGCTTGGGGTCGGCATCGATAGGATGGGGGCCGAACCGGCGGCTGCACCAATCGCTCAGTTGGGCAAGGGACATGCTGTTTTCAATGCCGCCCCCAAAATGTAGTGGCGGCTCAGGCCGTGAGGAGGGCGAGCGCATTTGCCGCGCGAGAACCGGGGCCAGGTCTGATGGGTGGAGGCAATCGCGAACTTGGCATCCTTGGCCGTCAAAACCGATGTACTTGAGCGGGCGGCGCGCTGCATAGGCATGAATCCAATAAGAGAAAATCCCCTGGTCAGCGCGCCCGAATTGGCCGGCTCCGGCCAGAACGCCGCAGCGATTGATCCAAACGGGCAGGCCGAAGGCTGCTCCATACTCCAGCGCCAGGATTTCCGAAGCCAGTTTGGTGCTGCCGTACAGGGAGAGGGGCGGTTGGGTGGAAAAGCTTTCGACAATGCCTCTGGTAGAACAGCCCGCCGGCCAGGCCTGTTCGGGCCGAGGTTGGAAGGCGCTGTTCTGAACAACCATTTCCAGCGAGGCCAAGGGCTCAATGGAATAGACTCGGCTGGTGCTCAGCAGGATGAGCCCAGCCTGGTGCCGGCGGCAATACTCGAGCAAGTTGATCGTGCCGTCCAGGTTGTGCTCGACCAATTGCCGGCTGGCGCCTGGATGTTCCATCCCCGCCAGGACACTGGCGTTGGCAGCCGCATCCAGCACCCAGTCGGCGGGAGGCAGGCCTTCCATGTCCGACGCGCTGCGCACGTCGGCGTGGAAGAATTTCACCAGTTTGGCCAGCGAACGCCGGTTCTGTTCGCTGCCGGGGCGGATCAGATTATCCAAACCGCACAATTCCAGCCCTGGCAACTGTTCGGCCAGAGCGCGAGCTAAGACCTGGCCAACAAATCCACAGATGCCCGTAATCAGAATTCTCATCAGGCCGGGAACTGGATTGAGGCCAACATGCGGGAGAGCTAACCCGAGAGTCCTTTCAGAGGCAAGCGGTTTAATGGAATTCTGTCCCTTCTGCAAAAGACTTTCATTGACCAGACACTTCACGTATAACGCGCGTATGAAAACAACCAAATGGTTCGAGGCGGTGCTCGTGGGTGGATTGCTTGTGTGTGGCGGCTGCAAGCCCAAAGCGCCGCAAGTGCCGCCGCAGGTCGCCACGATGCAGAGCTTGCAGCAGGCCTTCGCCAGCGGAACACCCGAACAACAGGCCGCCATTCAGAATGCCTACATGGGAATTCGATATGGCCAGTATGTGAACACGCTCTCGGCATTGGACAAGCTCAGCAGCGACCCGAGCATCACCGAAACCCAAAAGACGCTCATCAATAATATGATCGAGCAACTCAAAGCGACCATGGCCACCAATCCCCCGGCCCGCTAACATTACCGGAGTCATCAGAGCCGCCGAATGCATTGGGCTCTAATTAACCCGCTAATTAAACTCTCCTATGTCTTTACCAGTCGATTACCACATGCACACCCCCCTCTGCCGCCACGCGGTCGGCGAGCCGGTTGAATTGGCCGAGCAAGCGCTGCGGGTGGGGCTGGAGGAGATAGGGTTTTCAGACCACAACCCGATGCCTCAGGATAACTTTGACGAGTGGCGGATGAACCCAGGAGAGCTGGACGAATATGTAACCAAAGTCGAGCAGGCCCGCCGCAAGTATCCCCAGATGCGTATCAAGCTGGCCCTCGAGGTCGATTTTATACCCGGTTACGAAGACTGGGTTCGCGAGCTGCGCGCCCGGCATCCCTGGGATTACTTCATCGGCTCGGTGCATTATCTGACGCCACCCTGGGCGATTGATAACCCGGCCCAGATGTCCGAGTGGAAACGCCGCGAACCATTCGAGGTCTGGACCGGTTATTTTGAGCGATTAACACAGGCCGCTGAGTCCGGCCTGTTCGATATTATTGGCCACGCCGACTTGTGCAAAAAATTCTGCTTTTATCCCAAAGAAGATTGCACAGGGCTGTTCACCCGGTTTGTGGAGGTGGCCAAACGCCACGATGTCGCCATCGAGTTGAATACGGCCGGCCTTCGCAAGGATTGCAAGGAAATCTATCCCTGCCCGGCGCTTGTCGGGCTTGCTTTTAAAGCCGGTGTGCCGATTACCTTCGGGTCCGACGCCCATGCCCCAGCCGAGGTTGGCCTGAATTTTGCCGAAGCTGTTCACTTGGCCCGCAGCGCCGGTTATACGCACTCGTGCCGCTTCAAGGCCCGCCGCCGCGAATCGGTTCCTCTTTAGAGCGACACCGCCGCCACATTTCAACTCGAGGGCGGCCTTCCGGCTCTGGGGAGGACGATGCCAAAAGTGGTGCCGCGGTCCATTTGGGTTTGGTACTGCAACGCGCCGCCATGTTTCTGCACAATCCGCGCGGCAATCGAAAGCCCCAGCCCGGTGCCGTCTTCCTTGGTAGTAAAGAAGGGGTCAAAGAGGCGTTTCTCAACTTCCGGAGGTATTCCTTTGCCGCTATCGGACACCTCCAGAATCACCACCTCACCCACATTTGACGCCAGCCGTTTTGTCCCCGTTTTGACTCTCAAAGTAACCGTCCCGTGAGACCCAATGCTATCAGCGGCGTTTTGGACCAGATTGATCAGGACCTGCTGTATTTGCTGGGAGTCGATCTCGATTTTAGCGGAAACTGAGTTTTCGAACACCAGCCGGATGTCTGCGTTTTGCAATTCAGGAGCCAACAGCGTTTGGACCTGGCGCAAGGGCTCATCGGCCTCAATGATGGCCAGGCGCGGTTCGGAAGGCCGGGCAAAGAGCAGCACATCTTTGACGATGCGTTCGAGGTGGTTGACCTCATGGCTGATAATTTCGGCGTCCGCATGTTCCGGAGTGCCCGGCTTCAGGTGTTTGCTTTGGATGAACAGCCAGGCCTTGATGGCCGTCAGCGGGTTGCGGATTTCGTGCGCTACCCCGGCGGCGAGCATCCCCAGAGAGGCCAGCTTTTCCTGACGCTCGATCAGCTCCTGGCTGTGGACAAGCCGGACCCGCAGGGGCGCGATTAATTCCCCATACACCACCACGGCCAGTCCGCCCCCCGCCACCAGCAGCAACCCCAGCGAGGTCACCAGCAAAAAACTCAGATAACTCAAGGCCTTGTTCGATTCATCCAGGAACACGTTCATGGATTCGCGATGCGCCCCCGCCAGTTCAAACGACAGTTTCAGAATCCTCTGCGATTGGTCTTCGAAATTCGCAAATTCCAATAACGGCGTGGTGGGCGCGCCGCTGGTCCGCACTTTGGCTTCTATAGCGCGCGCGGCGGCTATGTAAAAGTCATAGTTCGTATTGATCCGGTCCAGGATCGTTTTCTCCCGTTCGGTGTTGAGAATGGGCCGCTGCTCATCAATCCAGTGGTCCAGGTTGGTGCTCGCTTCCTGGAAGTTCCGCCAGTCATTGATATGGTGGTAAACCCCGTAGCGCAGTATCCGGTTGTTGAGTTCCAGAATGCTTTGCTGAAAATGGTCTGCGATTTGGAAGCTCTGCAACTGCACGACCGTCAATTTCTCACGCAACTCTCCGGCCCGCCTCCACGCGCTTTGGGCCGTCCAGGCGATCAGCGCGACCATCCCCGCTATCGTCAGGATAAAAGCGGCCAATCTGAACTTGATGCCGCCGCTCATGGGTTGATGTTCCAATGCCATTCAGGCGCCTCCGGCCTATTTAACCAACTCTGCCCGCATCCGTATAGGCCTTAGTTGGAGGCTAGTGAATGGTAACCGCAACTCAACGCAAATGAACGCGAATTCTGTCGAGACCTCGCTTAACAAATTTTTTTCGAACCGCGGAGCTTCAAATGCCCTCGCAATGGCGCGGGGCCTGCTCGGGTTGAAACTGCGGGCGGGTCATTTGGTCCCCGGCCTGAACCCGCTCTCCCTCTCCACGGCGTGCCGAGTTCCAACAGGGCCTGAAATTATTTCGGCGTGCCCTCGACCAATGCGCCGTCGCTGGCCACCTGAATCGGCGTGTGATCCTTGAACTTCACCTCATAGACCATTCGCCCATTCTCGTCGTGGCGGCTGATCCCGGTTATCTCCGCGTGCGGGGCCTGGTCCTGGATCGTCTTTTGCGCGGCGACCGGCAGTGCGCTGAAGGGCGTGCCAATGGCCCCTGTGGGCGTTAGCAATTTCTGGATCACTCCGGCCCGGTTCGGCAGCTCCGAGCTGAGCAGAGTCCCGTTCTGCCCCACTACAATCTTGGGACTGCCTCCTTGCTCGCTAAACTCAATCTCATACGCCATCATGCCATTCGTAGTGATTTGCGTCACGCTGGTGATTTCCGCGTTGGGCGCCTGGGCCCGAGCGGTTTTCTGCACCGCCGAGGGCAGCGCGTTGAATTGGTCTGATGCCGTTTGGACGCTCTGGTTGCAGCCTACCAGCAGGGCAGACGCGGCCAGGAGACTGATTGCACATTTCTTCATAATGAATCCTTTTTGAACTAATCTAAGCTCAATAACCCATACCTAAAGTGGGTTTAACCCTTAGAGCGTGTTTTAGTGCGCCGTGGAAAGGCGCAGAACTCCAGTGGGAGAGTATTAAACCCACCCGGCAACTTACGCTCCAGCCGGTAGCAGCCGAGGCGAGCATGGAAGTAATGAAATGTCCGAAGCCCTTGGTGCAAAAGGCCCGGAAGCGGGTCAGCGAGCAGGCAGGCCGTAATGTGAATGAACACTGAGCAAGTCCCGAAACCATCTAATGTGGATGCTGACCCAGCTAAAACGTGGGGAAAGCTGCCACCGGACAGTACGCGAGCGAAGCAAACGCTGTTCGGGTCCACCGGGGCATTGGTGACGGCATGTCGGCAATTGGAGTCCTGTAGCAACACGGGATCTCCCGCTCAGTGCAACGCCAAGTGGCGAAGCAACCGGCCACCCGCGAGGGCAGGGCAGGGCTGGGTGGGAAGTCGGAGAGGCCTATATTACCGAAGAAGCCGGGTAATGCCGGTGGAGGGAAGGGGCCTTGGTTCAAGAGCAATGCAAGAAGAAGCAAAAGCAAGGAGATTGGCGTGAGCCTAATAACTCCGGAAACTGTCTGGCAGCTTCAGGAAGCGTTGCATGCTAAAGCGAAGAGAGAGCCGGCCTGCCGGTTTCATAGTCTCTATGACAAACTGTATCGAAAGGACGTGCTCTGGCACGCCTGGAGGTGCTGCCGTGCCAACGGCGGCGCACCCGGAGTGGACGGAGTGAGTTTTCGGCAGATTGAGCAGGAGGGTGTGAACGGCTGGCTGGAAGAACTGGCAAAGGAATTGCAGGAAAAAACCTATCGGCCACAAGCAGTGCGGCGGGTTTGGATACCCAAGCCCGGAACCGACAAGCAGAGGCCTTTAGGAGTACCCTGCATCAAAGATCGGGTAGTAGAGATGGCAGCGGTCATCGTGCTGGAACCGATCTTTGAGGCGGACCTGCCCGAGGAACAATATGGGTATCGACACGGGCGCAGCGCTCATGACGCCATCCGTAATATCCATGGGCTGCTCAACCAGGGACACCGTGAGGTTGTCGATTGCGACCTGAGCGGCTACTTCGATTCCATTCCCCACGCGCAATTAATGAAGAGTGTGGCACGGCGCGTGAGCGACGGGGCCATGCTGGCATTGATAAAAGCGTGGTTGCAGACGCCGGTAGAAGAGGACGACGGACACGGCGGCAAACGCCGCACGACCGTGGCTAAGGACAGCGGAAGAGGAACTCCACAAGGGGCACCGATTTCGCCGTTGCTGAGCAACCTCTATATGCGGCGGTTTGTACTGGGATGGAAGAAACTGGGATGGGAACAAAAGCTGCAAGCGCGCCTGGTGGTCTATGCAGATGACTTCGTCATCCTCTGCCGCAGCAATGCGGCAGAGGCCAAGAAGCAGATGCAAGCCATCATGAGCACGCTCAACTTGACGGTCAATGAACAGAAGACGCGCATCTGTCGGGTGCCCCAGGAGAGCTTTGATTTCCTGGGATACACCATCGGCCGGTGTTACTCGCCCAAGGATGGCCGTGCCTTTATCGGCACGCGTCCCTCCCGCAAGCGAATCGGCGCCATCTGCCAAGCCATCAGCCAAATGACTCAACCGAGCTTCTATTGGAAGCCGGTGGAGGCAATGGTTGAGGATCTCAATCGAACCTTACGCGGCTGGGTAAATTACTTCTGCCTGGGCGCGGTCAGCCGAGCCTATCGAGCGGTGGATAACCATGCCCGACATCGGCTGCGTCAGTGGTTGAACGGCAAGCATCGGAGTCAGGGCGTGCCTTCCGTGCGCTACGCTCCCCTGTATCTGCACCGGGACCTGGGTTTGCTCAGACTGGCACCCCTGACCGGCAACCGCTCGTGTGCGAACGCATGAGTCCTCTTGAACGAAAGCCGGATGCGGGAAAACCGCACGTCCGGTTTGATGAGCGGGGAGTGGAAACGGAGTGCATGACTGGATATTCAGGCACCGGCAACCGAAAGGGCCGGACACCGCTACGGCCAGGTCTAAACGCCACCGCGCCACTCCTCGACTCTACGAAAATGTAGCACCCGGCGTAAGGAGGCTCTTGTGTCGGGTGCTACCTGAACAAGGTTTTTCAAATGCCCTCTTAGAACCCTGCGGTGGGACGTTGAGACTGCGTTTCTTCTTTTGACAGTCCCTCTCGCGTGCTATCTTGGCCGCCTGTGAGCATGTTCGCGATTGGTTTGATGAGCGCCCTGGCATTAGGCAGCGCGAGCCCAGGGAACAACTTTTCCCTTAGCTCCACAAAAGTGGCCGGGACGAACGCCATAGCCACAAATGCCGCTACCGGGGCGGCCGAATCCAAAGAGGCTGTGGAACGCCAGTTCAAGGAATTGATGGCCCAGGATGATGACGCCCAGACCGAAGTGGACCGGTGGATTCAAGAGAACGCTCAGTTTGCGTCCAAAGGGGCCGGCGTTCCGGCGGAGGAATTGAGGCAACGTATCCTGCAACGGCTCGAACCGGTCGGCAAGGCCTACCAGGATTTCATTCAGCGGCATCCTAAATTCTCCACCGCGCGCATCGCCTATGCCAGTTTTCTGGGGGACACTAAGGACGAAGACAGCGCCCAGGACCAGTTGGAAAAGGCGCTCGAACTGGATACGAATAACCCGGCGATTTATAATAACCTGGCCAACATCTACGGACATCATGGGCCGGTCAAGAAGGCCTTCGAATATTACGCCAAGGCCATTGAACTCAACCCCCTCGAACCGGTCTATTATCACAACTTCGGCACCACAGTTTTCCTGTTCCGGCAGGATGCCAAGGAATATTTTGCGCTCAACGAGGACCAAGTCTTCGCGAAGGCATTCCAGCTTTATAGCAATTCAATGCGGCTGGACCCGCAGAATTTTCCGTTGCTTTCTGATGTGGCCCAAAGTTATTACGGCCTTCAACCCGTGCCGATTGATAAGGCCCTGAACGCCTGGACCAATGCCCTGAAAATCGCCCACGACGAAATCGAGCGCGAAGGGGTCTATATCCATTTTGCGCGGCTAAAGATCATGGCGCGCCGGTTCGCCGAGGCGCGCTCTCACCTCGATGCCATCACTAACGATGTGTACTTGGACCTTAAGAAGCGCCTGGCGCGGAATCTGGAACAACGACAAGCCGAAGCGAACGGCACAAACGCGCTCAAGGCTCAAATTCCAACCGCTCAAACGACAAAGTCCCAGGAGACTTCGAACTCCAAACCCCATTAACGCCCCGCCTTCACGGGGTCAATGACAAGGCCGGTTCCAAATCCTTGTAGGAGACGACCTAAGGAGTCTCTGATCAAGATTGTCTGCCGGTCACGCCTCGCCTTTGCTTACCCGGAACTTGCTGATCAGAGACTCCTTACGTCGTCTCCTACAGTGAGCGGCACTGAGCGACGAAGGTCGGCTGTTTTTTCTTGCCCGCATTTCCAGTCTGTATATTGTTCACCCTCGATTAAACAGTCTTTGCAGGAAAGCAGTTTGAAAAAATACAGCCGGAGATTTTCGCGTCGCCGTTTCTTGACAGTCGGTTCCCTCGGCCTGGCCGGTGTATGGGCCGGATGTTCCAATCAATTGGGGGCCCGCGCAGTGCGCGAGCTGGTCGCCGAAACCCGCCGGCCCATTCTCGAACCCAAGATCATCCCCGCGCCCGAGTTGTGGTCGAGCCAAGCCCTCACGGCAGCCTGGCTGGGACACGCCACGGTGCTTCTGAACTTTTATGGCGTGACCATTCTGACCGACCCTGCCCTGCTGCGACGGGTGGGGGCCAATACCCGCATTGGAACCATCGGCGCGCGGCGCTTGATTGCGCCGGCCCTCAAACCGCAGCAGTTGCCGCCCATTGATTTGGTATTGTTGTCCCACGCCCATATGGACCACATGGACTTGGCCACCATTGCCGATTTGCCCGGCCATCCCCAAGCCGTAACGGCGCACGCCACCGACGACCTGCTCGCTGGAACCCGGCTCCAAACACCCATTCCACTCCGTTGGGGCGAGCAAACCCGGCTCAGGACCCGCAACGGGTGTGTGCAGGTGCGCGCCTTCGAGGTCAACCATTGGGGCGCCCGCTGGCGTTACGACAAATTCCGCGGCTACAACGGCTATATCGTCCAGCGCGAAGGGAAGAGGATTATTTTTGGCGGCGACACAGCCTGGACCGATTCTTTTCGTTCGCTACGTTCTAAAGGGCCATTCGAGCTGGCCATCATGCCGATTGGCGCGTACCAGCCGTGGATTTGCTCCCATTGCACACCGGAGCAAGCCGTGCGAATGGCCAATGATGCGGGCGCTGAGCATCTACTGCCCATTCACTTCAAGACGTTCCCCCTTGGTCGCGAAGGGGTGGTCGAACCGCTTGAACGGCTCCAGGCCGCGCTCGAACCGGAGCGGCTGGGCTGGCGCGACGTCGGTGAGACATTCGTGACGCTCGCAGGGTGAAGATTCTGCTCGATGCGTGCGCGCCCCGGCCGTTGCGCATTGCGAAGGGACGTTTTGTCTTGCACACTTGCGGGCCACCGATGGAACCGCGTCTCAAATCGATTCGATGGCTTGCTTGTTTGTGTCTGGGGATGAGCGGCATGGGCGCTTGCGGGGCGGCTGGGAAGGAACAGGCTGTTTCCCTGGCCGGCCAGTGGCGGTTTGAAATCGCCGATACGAATGCGCAGGAGTTCAGCCGTGAACTGCCAGGCGCCATTCATCTGCCGGGAACCATGGATGACGCCGGGCTCGGCCCCAGGAATTCCAAAGCCCCCACTCTGGAAGGCCCTTACCGGCTCTATGACTATGCCGGGCCGGCGTGGTATCAACGAGACATCGAAATCCCGGCCACGTGGCAGGCACAGCGCGTGACACTGTTCCTCGAACGGGTGCGCTGGGTCACGCGTGTGTGGCTCGATAGCAGATTCATCGGCACACAGGACAGCCTGATCGCCCCGCACTTTTACGATCTGGGGACGGGTATTACTCGGGGCAAACATCGCCTGACCATTTGCGTCGATAACACCGTCAAAATTAACCTGGGCCCCTTTGTGTCCGCCCTTTTCGGCGGAACATGGGGCAATATGAACGGCATCATTGGGCGCATCGAACTGAGAGCGACACCGCCAATCTGGATAGACGACTTGCAGGTCTATCCGCACCTGGCGACAAAGACCGTCACTGTCAAAGGGAGGATTGGGAATGAAAGTGGCAAGGCCGGCCAGGGGGCGCTCGATTTGAGGCTGCAGTTCCGGGGTAACACTCAGGCTACGCCTGTTCACGAGATACAGGCTGCCTGGGGATCGGCTGGCGGCCCCTTCACGGTGGACCTGCCCATTGCCGAGGCCGGACCGGTTCATTATTGGGACGAATTTGCTCCTGGCCTGTACGAACTGCAGGCTAACCTGAACCATGGCGCGGATATAAAATCCACGACCTTTGGCTATCGGGAGTTTGCGGCGCAAGGGACGCAATTCACCATGAATGGCCGGCCCGTGTTTCTGCGCGGCACCCTGGAATGCTCGGTTTTCCCATTGACCGGCTATCCCCCAACGGAGCCGGAGGCATGGCAGAAGATTTTCAAGACCATCAAAACCTACGGTCTGAATTTCATGCGGTTTCACTCGTGGTGCCCGCCCGAGGCGGCGTTCCAAGCGGCTGACGCCGAAGGCATCATGCTCCAGGTCGAAGGGCCGCAGGCCAATGTCCAGGCCGGCACAGACCCGGTCCGCGACGCGTTTATCGAGGCAGAGTTCAAGCGCATCGTCGATACCTACGGCAATCACCCGTCGTTCTGCACCATGACATTGGGGAACGAATACGGTGGCAAAGCCGACTTGCTGGCGCGTTGGGTCGGCATGTTAATCGACCGTGATCCACGCCACCTCTATTCGTCGGCTTCGGCGGCGCAAACCACGCCAAACCGGCAGTGGACTGAGAGCGCCGCCGGACGCGGCATCCAGGGACCGGGCACTGAGCGCGATTTGCGCGACGTGGTGGCCGGCGATACCCACCCCACAGTCGGCCACGAAATCGGGCAATGGATGTTTTTCCCCGATTTCAACGAGACGAAGAAATACACCGGCGTCATGGCGACGAAGAATTTCGAACTGATCCGCCAGGACATGCAAAACAAGCACCTGCTGGAGTTGGCGCCGAAGTTCGTCCGGGCCTCGGGCCGGTTCGCGGTGCGGCTGTACAAAGAGGAAATCGAAGTCCTGCTTCGCACGCCGGGTTACGCAGGATTTTCGCTGCTCGACTTGCACGATTATCCCAACCAAGGCACGGCGCTGGTCGGGCCGTTGGACCCGTTCTGGGATTCCAAAGGCTTTATTGCGCCGAAATCTTTTCGTCAATTCTGCGGCCCCACTGTCCCGCTGCTGCGCCTGCCCAAGCGGACCTACACGACAGATGAACCTTTCGAGGCCGAGGCTGACCTGGCGCACTACGGCGCCGCTGACATTGCCCATGCCCAACCGGTCTGGACGATTAAGCACACCCAGGGCCGCGAGCTGGCCTCCGGCAGACTGCCGGCCATAACCGCGCCGACTGGCCGATTGACCTCGCTGGGCGTTATCCGCGCATCGCTGGCCAAGGCCGCTGCGCCTGCAAAGCTCAACGTGTCCCTCGCTCTCGAAGGCACCCCGTTCGCCAACGACTGGGATATTTGGGTTTACCCGGCCAAGACCAACCTTCAGCCGCCCGCGAACGTCGCCGTGTGCGAACAATGGGAATCCGCCAAAGCGGCGCTGGCGCAGGGAAAGCGTGTTGTGTTCTTCGCGACGTCGGCCAATCCGGCGGAATCCATGCGCGGCAGGTTTTTACCGGTGTTCTGGAGCCCGGTGTGGTTTCCGAACCAAAAGCCCAACACCATGGGCCTGCTGTGCGAGCCGACGCACCCCTTGTTCGCGCAGTTCCCAACCGATTCTCACAGTGACTGGCAATGGTACGACTTGATGCAGCACTCGCGGGTCTTTGTGCTCGATGACGCGCCTTCTGGTCTTTGGCCTATCCTCACAGTAATCGACAACTTTGCCCGCAACCACAAACTGGGGATAATCTTCGAAGCCCGCGCCGGTGCCGGCCAGTTGCTGGCGTGCGGATTCGATTTACCCTCGTTGTCCAAAGACCCTGCCGCGCGGCAATTGCTCGCCGGCCTTTACGCCTACGCCGGTTCCGCAGCATTCAATCCGGCCCAGGACCTGAGCGAGACTTGGCTGGACAAGCTGTTCGTGCCCAAGTTCTCAAATAACCTTCAGGCATTGGGCGCCAAAATCCGCGCGGACAGCGCCGAGCCGGATTATCCTGCTGACAATGCAATCGACGGGGATGCAGACACGCTGTGGCACACGCCTTGGGGAGAGTCGGCGACACCATTCCCGCATCACCTCATTATTGAACTTCCGAAACCGGCGCGCATCACCGGCCTTACCTGCCTGCCGCGCCAGGATAACAATCATAACGGCTGGATAAAAGATTACGCCGTGTATGCCAGCGCCGATGGCCAAGGCTGGGGCCGGCCAATAGCCCAGGGGGCATTTGAAAGGAACGATAACCTGCACCGGATCAAATTTGTTCAGCCCATGGAAACCAGGTTCCTGAAGTTCGTCGCCTTGAGCAGCTTCGATCCAACAGCGCCATTTGCTTCGCTAGCAGAGCTGTTCCTAACTACCGAGTAGTTCACGGCCATTGAACCTTTGCAACAGTTTGATTCGCTTTTGACCCTATGGGAAATCCCTTTCTTGGCGTCTTCTTCCATTGGCTCGGCGGATTGGCTTCCGGCAGTTTTTATGTGCCATACCGGGGTGTGAAGAAATGGTCGTGGGAAACCTACTGGCTGGCAGGCGGGTTTTTTTCATGGATTATTTGCCCGTGGCTGCTGGCGTCTTTTTTGACACACGACCTTTTGGGTGTTCTGAAGCAACAGTCTTTCGGCACGCTTTGGTGGACCTACTTTTTTGGCGCGCTGTGGGGCTTTGGCGGGCTCACGTTCGGTCTGGCGGTGCGCTACCTGGGCATGTCGCTAGGGATGGGTGTGGCGCTGGGTTACTGCGCGGCATTCGGAACTCTGGTCCCGCCGATCTTCAAGCAATTCAAACCGGCCCTGCCAGTCGGTTCCAGCATCGGCGAGATCGCCCGCTCGACAGCGGGCCAGGTCACGCTGGCGGGCGTGGCGGTGTGCCTGCTCGGCATCGCTATCGCGGCTTTGGCCGGGTTGACCAAGGAAAGAGAAATGCCCGAGGCGCAAAAGAAAAAGGCTATCGCAGAATTCAATTTCCGCAAAGGCATCCTGGTCGCGACATTCTCAGGCATCATGAGCGCGTGCTTTTCATTCGCGCTCACAGCCGGCAATCCCATCGGTGCGGCCGCCGCCCAGGCCGGCACTTCGACGTTGTGGACCGGTCTGCCCAAACTCTGCGTCGTGCTCGGCGGCGGGTTCACGACCAATTTCATTTGGTGCCTGCTGCTCAACATCAAGAACCGCACCGGCTACCAGTATCTGGCCCTGCATGTTCGTGAACCGGCGCATCAGGGCGCACCGAGGGCCGGCGAACATATCGGCAGCGAACGGACTGCTCTGCTGACGGCTGTGGAAGCAAATGTCACTGCTCTGAAGATTCCCATGTTGAGCAATTACCTCCTTTCGGCTTTGGCGGGGACCTGCTGGTATTTCCAGTTTTTCTTTTACACCATGGGCGAGACCCAGATGGGCAAGTTCAGTTTTGCTTCCTGGACACTGCACATGGCCAGCATCATTATTTTCAGCACGATGTGGGGCTGGATTCTCCACGAATGGAAGGGGTCGAGCAACAAGGCCCACCTGCTAATCGGCGGTGGCATCCTGACCCTGATCCTTTCAACGGTCGTGATTGGCTACGGGACGTATCTGAAAGGCAAATGAACTATCCGCTTCGCGTTGGGCTTTTCGGGATTGGCCTTGATACCTATTGGCCGCAATTCAAAGGTCTCAAGCCTCGCCTGGAGGGCTATGTCCGCGCTGTCGAGAAGAAATTGCAGCGCCCCGGCATCAAGGTTGTGAATCTCGGCCTGGTGGACAACCCCAAGAAAGCCCTGGAAGCCGGACACACAATGCGGGCGGCTGATGTGGATTTGGTTTTCCTCTACGCCACCACTTACGCGCTGTCCTCGACCGTTTTGCCTGTCGTGCAACGGGCCAAAGTCCCGGTGATTATCCTGAACCTCTCGCCCGGGGCCGCAATCGATTACGCATCCGTTAACCGCATGCAAGACCGCACGGCGATGACAGGCGAGTGGCTGGCCTTTTGCGGCGCTTGTCCCGTCCCGGAAATCGCCAACGTCTTCAGCCGGGCACGAATTGCTTTTCATCAAGTCACAGGGATGCTCGATAACGATCCGGTTTGCTGGGGCGAGGTCGATGCGTGGATCGACGCCGCGCGCGTGGCGCACACGATGTCCCATAATCGCCTTGGTTTGATGGGCCACTATTACGGCGGCATGCTCGACATTTATTCCGATACGACCCTGCAATGCGCCGTCTTGGGCGGCCACATCGAGATGATTGAAGTGGACGAACTGGCCGCTTTGCGCCGCGGGGTTTCCAGCGCCCAAATCAAGGAACGCGTCGCCAAGTTCAAGAGGGCTTTTGACGTTCAGCGCGATTGCTCACGCGCCGAGTTGGAACGCGCGGCGCGAACCTCCGTGGCGCTCGACCGCCTGGTCAAAGAGCACGAACTCGGTTCGCTGGCCTATTATTACATGGGCGCCGGCAACGCGGAAAACGAAGAGGCCATCAGCTCTATCATCCTTGGAAATTCGCTCCTGACCGCCCGCGGGATTCCTGTAGCCGGTGAGTACGAGGTAAAGAACGCTCAGGCCATGAAAATAATGGATGCCTTCGGCAGCGGCGGTTCGTTTACTGAATATTATGCTATGGATTTCAAGGACGATGTCGTGCTCATGGGCCACGACGGACCCGCCCATATCGCCATTGGCCAGGGCAAAACCAAGGTGCGCCCGCTCAAAGTATATCACGGCAAAGTCGGCAGGGGCTTGTCGGTCGAGATGTGTGTAAAACACGGGCCGGTGACCTGTCTTTCGGTTGCCGAAACGCCGGGTGGGAAATTGAAACTGCTCGTCGCGGAGGGCGAGTCGGTTCCCGGCCCGATTTTGGAAATTGGGAATACCAACAGCCGCTACCGGTTTAGCATTGGGGCGAGGGAGTTCGTAAAGGCCTGGAACGCCCAGGGCCCAGCCCATCACTGCGCCGTTGGGGTCAGTCACATCGCCTCCAGGATTGAGAAGCTGGGCAAGTTGGTGGGCGCCGAGGTGGCGCAAGTGTGTTGAGGCGGGGAATGATGCAGTTTCCCCAACGGCTTGCCGGCTATTCTCACATCCAACAACGTCTTTACCTGACTAACTAAGTCGCTTGGTCCGCCATGAGCGGGGTGACCGGGCTCAAAATCCTGGACGTTTACGCTTCAGTCCTTGCCAATTCCTGCCAAAGATGGGCCCCCATGGCCTGGCCTTTGGCGAAGCATTCGAGGCTGAACTTCTCGTTGGGGGAATGGGCGTTATCGTCCGGCAAGGCCAACCCCATCATGAGGGCGTCGGCGCGGAGGATTTGTTTGAATTCGTTGACGATTGGGATCGAGCCGCCTTCGCGCATCAGGACGGGTTCATGGCCGAAGGCGGCGCGCAAGGCGCGCAGAGCGGCCTGGGCCTGGGGACTCGATGGGGAAACCATGTAAGGGACCGCGCCGTGGCCTGAGCGGATTTCGATGCGGACGGTGGGCGGGCAGAGTTTTTTGAGATGCTGTCGCAGGAGTTTATTGATGCGCTCTGGTCGCTGATCGGGGACCAGGCGGGTGGTGATTTTGGCGCGAGCCCAGGAGGGGATGATCGTTTTGCTTCCCTCGCCCTGGTAACCGCTGGTCAGGCCATTGATTTCGAGCGTGGGCCGGGCCGAGCGTTGTTCGGTGGGAGTGTAGCCGCGCTCGCCAAAGAGCTTGGGCACGCCCAGGAGCTTGCGGTATTGGCTCTCTTTGAACGGAAGGCGTTTGAGCTCTTTCCGTTCGTAAGCTGAAAGGGGACGCACATCATCGTAGAAGCCGGGAATCGCGACACGGCCATTTTTATCGCGGAGTTTAGCCAAAAGCTGGGACAAAGCCATGGCAGGATTATCGACTGTGCCGCCAAAGATGCCGGAGTGGAGGTCGCGCGCGGGGCCGTGGACGATGACCTCGAAGGCGCAGATGCCGCGCAAGGCGTAAGTGAGGGCCGGATGCTTGGGGCTGGGGATGCCGGTATCCGAGATGACAATGGCCTCGCAGGCCAGGCTGGTCCGATGTTCTTTGAGAAACGGCGCCAGGCTGGGGCTGCCGACTTCCTCTTCGCCCTCGATGACGAATGTGATGTCGCAGGGCAGTTCAGTGCCGGTTTTGAGGTAGGCCTCGACCGCTTTGAGATGAGCGAGGTTCTGGCCTTTGTTGTCACAGGCGCCTCGAGCGAAGAGGGAGCCGTTTTCGATGCGGGCTTCGAACGGAGGCGATTTCCAGAGCTCAAACGGCTCGGGTGGCTGGACATCGTAATGGCCATAGACCAGGAAACGCGGGCGGTGTTTGCCAGGGGCTTTGGCCGGAGGAGTGGAAGCCAGAACAACGGGGTGGCCTGATGTGGGGCAGAGGCGGGCGTCGAGGCCAATGGCCTGGCAGTGTTTTACCAGCCATTCGCCGCAGGCCTGCATATCGGGCTGATGCTGCGGTTGAGCGGAGACGCTGGGGAAGCGAACGTACTCAGTGAGTTCCGAGATGAAACGGGCCTGGTTTTGTTTGAGGTACTCGAGGACGGCTTGCATAGGCGGATATTATTCTGGGGGACTAGGATGGGCTACACAGAGAAGGACCCTCGCCTCCGGCCCTCTCCCCTCCAAGGGGAGAGGGAGAGCCAGAGGGAGAAAGTCGTGGAACGCGGCCCTCCAAGGTCCTATTTTTTCGGCCCGAAAATTCCATGGAGGAGATTGTTAATAGATTGGCCCGGGGCGTTGGTGGCTGTGTTCTGTGGGGCATTCGTGCCGGCAGTGGTGTTCCCTCCGAGCAGGCCGCCCAAACCCCGCAGAACATCGCTCGCGGTCCCACCCGGCACTATGCCGCTGATGCCCTTAAAGACGGTGCCGGCCAGCGCCAGCTTGTTAATATTCTCTTTGGGTTGGCCAACAGTGCCGGTGAGAGTGAGAAACTGGGGCAACTTAACATAGGCGACATTGGTGTCGGCGTTGGCAGGCGTGAGGTTCACGCGGTCAGCGATGGAACGGCTCAGGGAGACCGAGACGGGGATTTGAATGGCGGAATTGGTCAGGACCGCAGCAAGGGCGACCGTGCCCTCGGCCTGGGCTTGGAAGGCCGCGCTTTGAATGAGGGCCTCCTGCAGGTTCACTGTGCCGCTCCCGATTGTGCCCCGCGCAATGATTTGGTCGATCGGAGATTTCTGCAGTTCATCGGATAAGCTGCCGGTTTTGCCCGCCCCCTGACCAGGCATGACGGCTCCAAGGACGCTGCCGAGGCTTGAAGCCGGATTCCGCACGAGTTCGGGCAGGACAGCGACGACGTTGATGATGGTCTTAAGGATGGGGCTTCGGATATTGATGACGGAGAGGTTGAGGTTGGTGGAGGCGACATCAAACTGACCGGCCAGATTCTTCTGAAGGCTGGCCCCGGTAGTGCCTGCGCCGTTAATTTTTGCCTGCGCAACCATGGCGCCGCCGATCTGGCCTTTGCGGTCGGGTTGAAACGAGTCAACCAGCGGCGCCAGAGGGACGCCTTGGGCGCTAAAGGAAAGGTCGTATTTATAGCCTGGGATACCCAGGTCGAGGTTAATGACCGAGTTCACGGGGGCGCCATTGAGCGAGAGTTTGAATGGGTCGAGAATGACGTGGCCGCCATCGATTTTGGCCGTCGCCAGGAAATCGGCGATATCGACTTCATGCAAATAGAGGTGGTGAATGGAGGCCTCGGCGGTGAAATTGCTTAGAGGGAATTGTTTGGCCGGGGCCTCGGTTTCAGGGCCTGCGGGAGCGGACGGGGCCGACGCGGGTTGTGAGGGGGAGGGGGCCGCCTGGGCAGGAGGAGCGGTCTTGGATGGACCCGCGAAGAGGTCATAGTAACTGGTGAAATCGAGGGAATCGGCGGCCAATTTGACGTTGCCGGTGATATTGGTCTGGGACATATCGATATGACCGGTGAGATCAACCTGGTTTGTGGCGCGAGCGGTTGGAGTCAAGCCGAGCTGGCATTGGCGCAGGTCGAGCACCTTTTGGTTCAGCGAACCATCCAGCAGCATCGTGGCGGCCAGAGGTGTGGCAGGGAACTGGCCTTTGGGGTCTGACACCACGAGGTTGGTTACCTGGAGGCCGGCTTTGACAGAGGACGCAGCCTGGGGATCGTACTGCACGGTGGCGTCCGCGTTGAGGTCAATGGACTTGAGCTGCTTATCCGCGAGCGCCGGCTGCAGGAACGGCCCAAGGCCATTCTGGTTAAAGCCGGTGAGCGTGGCCTTGAGAGCGGCGACTTTATTGCTTAGGCCGTAAGTGCCGGACAAGTTGAAGGCCCCGCCCGGGTTGTTTGCTTGGGAAATGTTGCCGGCGATTTTGCGGATTTGGACCTGCTCGGTGTTCATGGTGACGTCGAGGTCGGCGGTGGCGCCAAAGCTCTTAAAGGAATTGCTGCCGACCAAGCCCGTGAAATCCGTGAGCGCAAAATTGCCGGTAATGTTTTGCTCAGACTGATTCTGTGTCAGGCGCGCTTTGATTTGAGCGGAACCGGACGAGACGCTGAGGTCAGGCCGCGGGAGGGCCTGCAGAAGGCGGGCGAGCAGGAACTGGCCATCGAGCTGGAGATCGGCGGTTTTGGCCGTCTGATCGCAGGTGCCGGCGCCGGAGAGGACGACGAGCGGCTGGTTTTGGCGCGAGACCTGGAACTTATAGGTGCTGAGGTTGAACTGATTGAGATTGGTGGCGGTGCCGGCAACCTGGAGGGTGACGGTGGCCCCTGAAATCTGGTTGCTGCCCGAGCCGGCAGTGAGGTCATCGATTTGGGAATTGAGGTCGAAGCCGAGCTGTTTGCCGCCCTGATGCGAGTTCAACTCGAGTTGGAGATTCACCAGCCCGGCCGGGGCGACCTCGCCGAGGAATACTTTCCAATTGGCAAGGTCAAAGCGGGTGACGGTGACCTTGAGTGCGGCGTTGCCGACGCCGCCGGCTGTGCTGCCCCAATTAAAGTTCATGGGGCTGGTTAATTGGCCTTGGAGGAATTGGTTTCCGTTTTGACTGCCGCTCAGGTCAAAGGCCCGGAGCAGCGCCGTGCCGGCTGCCTTGTCCACGCTGACATCATATTTGGCTTGGAGATCGAGCGGAGGAGTCGTTTCGTTGGTGCGTGTCAATTGGAGATGGCTGAGGTCCAACTGGCCGACGGTGGTGATGGCGGAGCCGCCTTTGGCTAGGTCGATTTCGTTGGTCGAATCGATCGTGGTAGGGCCGAAATCAATACCGCTGGGAGCACCGGCGAGATTCAGGAGGTTTTTATCAATATGAATGATCTCCACTTTGAGTTTGCCCTCGACGTTCTGCATATCAAATGGCCCGCTGACCCGCAGTTCGCCCAGGCGGGTGTCGGCTTTTTGAAAGGTGAGGGTGACGTGCCGGATGTCCGTCGGTGTGACATCGCAATCGAGTGTTGTGGCCAGGGCATTGACCTGGGCCAGGGCCCCTTCGGCGCGCGAGACCTGCACGCGCGCATTGCCCTGGATGGCCGAGGGCTTCAGGTCAGGCGTCAGCCCGAAAGTGTATCCGGCCTGGATATTGGCCTGGAGAAGGCCGTTGGTTCCTGGGGGGGGCGGGTTGTTGCGCATGCTGAGATCAGAATTGAGAGCGAGTTTGCCCGTTTGTCCGTTCTTGACGTTCTCAATCGTGACGGTCAGGTGCGATAGTTCGGTCGTGTCGCTGAAATTACCCTTATAGAGCTTAACCTGGCGCAAGGTCGCTTCGGTGAGGGCGATTTTTTTGATGTCCAGCCGCAGCGGCTTCGAGGGCTTGGACGGCTGGGCAGGCTGGGCGGGTTTCGCCTTTTGCCCCTTGAGGATGGGATCGAGATTGCTGGTGCCGTCGGGGTTTTGGACCAGGACAATGGCAGGGGCGGAGACGGCCACTTCATCCACGTTGATGTTGCCGCCGATGATGTCCATGAGGCTATAGCGCAGGCGCACTTCGGGCGCCGTCAGGAGCGGTTCGGTGCCGGTGGTTTGGACCTTGAGATTGCGCAGGATGACTTCATGGAATGGGCTGATAGACGCATCCGAGACGGTGATTTTGGCGTTCAGGGCCTCGCTTGCCTTGGGCAGGATGACCGCTTTAAGGAAGGCGGAGCTGGTGCCAACGAAGTAGGCGACCACTATGAGAACAACGAGCACGGCGACAATCCAGCCGATAACCCGGAGCCAGCGATGGCGCCTTGAGGGCGCCGGCGAAGTGACTGTTGAATTAGCCATAAAAAATCCTCAATGAAAACCCATTAGCGCCGTAAGAGGCAGGGCCGCTTCGATCATGCGCCAAAGACAGCCTGAACAAAAATATAGTGCAGAATCGTTTTCTGTCATGGGGCCAACAGCCCATGGCGCTGACTGCTGCTGCCGGGGCAGTTCCCAGAAGTTTCCCGGAGGGCGCTGCTCGGTCCGGGATCGACCCTGCTCTTGAGGGGAGGTGAATAGCATGGCGGTATTTTTTAGCAACGGAAAAAAGAAGGGAAAAAGAAGGACACGGAAAAAAGAAGGACACAAAGTTCCGTAAGGAGGCGGGCGGGTTAGGGTGGCGCCCCGCCGCCCTGAAAATCGGGCGAGACGCCCGGTTAACTGGTCGGCGAGGACGCCTGCGTTATTGAGGGTTTGAGACGCGCTCAGGCAATGTGGCGGGTCGATGGTCCAACCGAGAGCCGGGGCGAAAGCGCCAGAGGACTGGCGCAGCCCAAAACGCTTGGCGAGGACACGGGATGGACGGTTCGGGTTTAATGAGCGGGTTCCGGGTTTGGGGTGACTGGGGCTGCGGGGGCAGAACGGCGGCGGAGACAGTCGAGTTGCATTTTGAGCATCTCCTGCATGGGCAATGGTTCGGGGGTGGGTGGCGGGACGGGTTCGAGTTGCTTGGGGATAAAGTTTCGGTGGGGAATGTCGGCTTCCGCAGGGCTTTTTCCCATTTTTGAGTCTCATG
>DASYZB010000029.1 GCA_035946615.1 Verrucomicrobiia bacterium | reverse complement strand
GTTGTTTCTTACGGGGCCTTAACCGGCCGCAGCCTGAGCATCGAGGTCGTGGAAGGTTTGCTGAGGGAAATTCTCCATGAGGAAGGCCGCCACGCGATCAGCATCGAAGTGATCCAAAAGAAAATCGCAGAGCACTTCGATATCCGACTGGCAGACATGAGCAGCAGGCGCCGGCCGGAAAACATCGCGTTCCCACGTCAGATCGCCATGTTCTTCTCGCGGCAGATGACCGACTGCACTTTAAACACCATTGGCGAAGCTTTCGGCGGCCGGGATCACGGCACCGTGTTGCATGCCTGCAAGCTCGTTCAAGATCGGATGGAAGTGGATCCCCAGGTTCGCGAGGTGGTCGGGCGTTTGGAGAGGAAGCTGGGCGGGTGAATTCGCCCGAATCATCATAACGACGCTCAATTCCCCATCTACCGGATGGTGTTCGAAGAGCCACGTGCCGTGAGTGATGGCGAGGAAACCGCGTAATGGACATGAGAATGTCACAGGATTTTATTGTCAAAAGCTTGAAAGCTTCGGCGCGATAGCGGATGCTGACGAAAGTTAAGAGAGTTTAAAAACGATTTAAAAACAAACTGGAGAATTGAACATGGAACTTCGACATACAAAACCCCTCAGGGCCACGCGCCCGAGCGGACGCTCCGTCATGCGCCCGGTTAAAGGAACCGCCAAAACCACCAAAGAGGTGGCGTTTGCCATCGATAAGCCCGCAGCCCAAAACGTCCTGCTCGCCGGGACATTCAACGAGTGGATTCCCGAGCGCACGCCCTTGCGCAAGGATGCACAGGGTAAATGGACGACTACCCTGTCCCTCGCTCCAGGCCGTTACGAGTACCGCTTCGTGGCGGACGGTCAGTGGCTGAGCGATCCAACCGCCAAAGAATCCGTTCCGAACGATTTTGGCAGCGCCAATTCAGTGATAGCCGTTTGAACGGCGCGGACCAGCGCCGGAAGTCGCGCTAGCGTTTTGGACTGCGGTAGTCCTCTACCGCTTTTGGATGTCCTTTCATTCCGACCTCGCTCGGCCAATTCAAGGCCATTGGGCGTGAGAGTGGAACTTTACGCAAGGTGCGGCCTAAAAGCGCCAGGGGACTGGCGCAGTCCACGACGCTTCGCGCGGACCAGGGCCGACCCAAGCGGGTGGGCCTGGTTATGCCCGCCGACTCCAACGCGTCATTCGTTCAGGGTGTTGAGCGGGGCGACGTGGCCATCCATATAGACGACGTTCTTGCCCGGTTTGGGCGGGCGTGGGTGGAACTCCTCGTAGTCGAGAAAGAGCGGCGTGGTGTCGGGTGGAAAGCGCAGCACCATGTTTGTGCTTTGGACGATTACTCCGTTGGTCGCAGTCACCAGGAACAGGTTGGCGGTGCGGGTTTCATCAATCCGGTGACCGTTCAGGTCCGCGTTCCATTCATAACTCGAACCCTCGGCGGCAAAGAGGCCTTTATCGTCCCTGGGACATTTGAATACGGTGGCGCTGTTGGTGCTGGTGCCGGCGGCCCTGGCGACATACGAAGCCAGCACGTCGCAGATGCGCGGCAGCGGTTTTTGCGGATTGATCGGCTCCGTGGGCAGTATCTCCGCGCTGGGCAGCAGATTATTGTTATCATCGGCGTAGAGGCGCGTGGCAATCCCCAGTTGACGGAGGTTGTTCACGCAAACCGTGTTGTAGGCCTTGGCTTTGGCCCGCGCCAGGGCAGGCAACAGCAGGCTGGCCAGAATTCCGGTAATTGCGAGCACCACGAGCAATTCGATTAAGGTAAAGGCGCGCACGGCAATCCAGGTTATGACGCGGCGATTGGGGCAGGAAGTTATTGAGTTCATAGAATAAGGGCCAACAGAGCCGGTTGCTATTTAATGTTTAACCCCAGGCGCTGGCGCTCGCGCTCGACCCGCTGTTGCGGCGTGAGCCTGGCAAAGCGATCGTTTGGATTGGCCCTCAGAGGGCCAAAGCCGGGGCGTCCACGCGGAGGCACTCCGAAGCCGACACCCATGATGGATTTGGTGAACGCCAGGTAAGTGGTCCATTTGCCATGCACCTTTTGCGCCGTATCCGCAGCGGCCTGGGCTGTAGCGGTCTGATTCGTATCGCTCCCAAGCCGGGCATCGAGCGCCGAGTCGATGATTAATTCCTCCGGGGACCACAGTTCCACCTGGCCATTGCCGTTTTGAATAATCATGGGGCCATTGAGCGTGCGCCTCATCATCATCGGCCCACGCCGCCCTGCCATTGGGCCCAAACCGCCTGGCGGGGGAGCATCACCCATCCCTCGAGGCAAGTCGCCGGGCGGAAATAGTCGAGGTCCGCCCTCTGCATGGCCTCCGCCTTCCAGGCCATGCTCACCCAGGGAGGCACTGGGCGCCAGCTTCGTCCAACCCGCAGATTCAACCATTCCATTCCCGCCCAGGGCGGAATCCAGTTTCGCAAGAGCAGCGCCTGAGTCGTAAACCGCGTAGAGCCTGGACCACCGCGCGCCGGCCTGTTCGGCGATTCGGTCCAGCACGTCGGCAAGAGGTTTGTCCGTCACATGCATCGTGATGCGGGCGTCCAAGGCCTTTTCGGCGCGGATTTTTGTCCAGGTTTGTCTTTCAAGGCTGAGCAAGACATCAGCCAAAGGAGCGTTGCGGACATCCAACGTGACGATTTGATGACGCACTCGCCAGACTACTCGCCCAAACCATAACCCTCCGGCAACGACGACGATTCCCACGCCAAGAAGCAGATGTTTCGTTTTCATTTCGACTTCATTCGATCCCAAACTTCCCCGCCACTCTGAGCCGGTTCAAACGCGTCCGCGATTGGAATGTGACCGAGGCAGGCTAGAGTTGGGACGAACCGGGCAAGGCAAGGGACAAACAAAGCAGGTGCAGGCCAAGACCTTTAGGCTAATGCCCAAAAACTGGCCGGTAGCGCTCATAACGCCGGAGAACCGCTTGGACATAGAGTCGCGTGGCTGGGAAACCGATCTGCTCGATAAATGCGCTGCTATTGGTCGCTGCTTCTCCTTTGTTCCATTTCAGCACATTGCCTCGGCCGGCGTTGTAGTCGGCCAGGGCATAAGGCAGGGGGTTGTCCGCCAGGGTGTAACGCCTGAGCAGTTTTCTCAGATACCATGTCCCGGCCAGAGTGTTGGTGAGCGGATTGAGGCACTGCTCGTGTGCGAAGCCGCTGACGTGCTCCGCTTCAGCCCACTCGCGCGCCGCCTCCTCCTGAAGCTGCATTAAACCCAGCTCGCCGAAGCGTCCTCGGATACTTGGGTGAAAATGACTTTCGCGCCAAACTACCGCTTTGATCAGGGCCGGCTCGAGCCCATAGCGTTGCGCAGCAGCGCGAATGGGTTCATCCTGGCTCCGCTCCAGGCGTCCCTCCCACCACCAATGGCCGACCCAGGCGGTTATCAACCCCAACAGCAGAACGAGAAATTGCCCGCGCCACTTCATAGTGGTTATTTAACCCGAACTAGAACCGGGAGAGAAGCATGAACACGAGGTTCATCGACCAAAGAATCGTGCGAGCCTTTGGCCTGTTACTCAATCCCAAACATACTGTTCATCAAACGCGATGTGGTACTTTTTCAATAAATCACGATACTCCTCCTGGGCGTTGCCCTGGGCTGATATGAGACAGGCCGTTGGCCTGAACCAACTTCATCCTTTCCAAATAGTCTGGACAGGCCCGGACCGAACCGGAACATTCCGAGGCAGAAATGATCGCTCGCGTCACGCTTGAGGTTGCCTTGCGCAAGGAATTTGATTACCTGGTGCCGCCGGAGCTAGAGGATTCGATTGAGTTGGGGAGCCGTGTGCAGGTGCCTTTTGGGCCGAGGAAAGTGCTGGGCTGTGTGACGGGGTTGGCTGAGGAATCGGACCAGAGCCGGCTCAAGCCGGTGCTCAAGGTGCTGGGGGCCCAGTCGCTGGTGACGCCAAAGATACTCAAGCTGGCTCGCTGGATTGGCGAGTACTACTGCTGCGCGCCTGAGACCGCCTTGAAATCAGTGCTCCCGCAGGCCGTGCGCCAAGAAGAGGCGGGATGGCGCGAGCGCCTCTACGTGAGCGCCCTGGCGCAGGCTGGGGAATTGCCCAAGCTGCCAAAGCGCCAGAAGGAGGTTTGGGAATTTATCGAGCAGGGGCGCGAGTTGCCCGTGCAGGAAGTGCTTAAGCATTTTCATACTACCGCTGCAACGCTGCGCCGGCTCGAGGACAGAGGATTGGTTGCCATCGCGCCGCAGATATCCGAACGCGATCCTTACGCCCGCGAGCATATCCTTCCCAGCCAATCGCTCCCGCTCAACCCTGCCCAGGCCAAGGCCCTGGAAGCAATCGTCACGCGAATGGAGGGAGAACGGGTGGCAAACGGCCTCGAGCCCAAGGCCAATGAGAAGGCCCAGAGCCCTTCGGTTTTCCTTCTGCATGGCGTGACCGGCAGCGGCAAAACCGAAGTCTATCTCCAGGCCCTCGCCCATGCCCTCGCGCGCGGACAAGGCGCCATTGTCCTGGTTCCAGAAATCTCTCTCACGCCGCAGACCGTGGAGCGATTTAAAGCGCGGTTCAGTTCGGGCCGGCAGCAGACGCTCGTGGCGGTTTTGCACAGCCATTTGTCCTCTGGCGAACGCCATGACGAATGGCACAAAATCCGACAGGGCCGCGCGCGGATTGTCATTGGAGCGCGTTCGGCGATTTTTGCCCCGGTCGATCCGCTGGGACTGATCATTGTGGATGAAGAGCACGAACAAAGTTACAAGCAGGAAGAGGCGCCGCGTTACCAGGCGCGTGACCTGGCGATCTTGCGTGGCCAGATGGAAGGGGCCGCGGTGGTTTTGGGGTCAGCCACCCCATCGCTGGAGAGCTATCATAACTGTCTGCGTGGCAAGTACCGGCTGCTGGAATTGCTTGAGCGCGCAGATAACAAAACCATGCCGCTGGTGCGCATTGTAGATATGCGCCAGACGATACGACGCGCCGAGAGCATCCCGATTCTTTCGCCGCAACTCAAAGAGGCGATCACGCAACGGCTCGAAAAGAAGGAGCAGGTCATCCTTTTTCTGAACCGGCGCGGCTACGCCACTTCCCTGCAATGCCTCCAATGCGGTTATGTGGCCAATTGCCCCAACTGCAGCCTGACCCTGACCTATCATCGGCAGGAGGCGCGCCTATGCTGTCATCTGTGCGGTCACGTCGAGCCGGTTCCGCCGGTCTGTCCCAGCCCGGGCTGCGGGAACCCGGCGATTCGTTACGCCGGCCTGGGCACGCAGAAAGTAGAAGATGTCCTGCTCAAGCTTTTCCCTCATGCGCGAACGGTGCGCATGGATGCTGATGCGTTGAAACGCAAGGAAGATTACCGGCGAATCCTGGGTGATTTCCGCGCCGGCAAGATTGATATTCTCCTGGGGACCCAAATGATAGCCAAAGGCCTGCACTTCCCGAATGTGACATTGGTGGGCATTATTTACGCCGATCTCGCCCTGCACCGACCGGATTTCCGGGCTGGTGAACGCACCTTCCAGTTGCTCACGCAAGTTGCCGGCCGAGCCGGGCGCGGCGAGGTCGAAGGGGAAGTCTTTGTGCAGGCATTCACCCCCTTTCACCCGGCCATTCAGTTTGCGCGCCGGCATGACTTCACCGGATTTTACGAGCAGGAAATCGAGTTTCGCCAGCAACTCTCCTATCCGCCCTTCAGCCGCATTGCGCTGCTCACTCTGAAAGGGCGCAATGAGGACAAGGTGAAATTCTCAGCCGACCACCTTAAAGGCGAGTTGGAGAAGCGGCTGGCGGGTTTTAAGGATTTGATTATGGCCGGACCGGCGCCCGCGCCGTTGCTGCGGGCAGAGGCCTTTTACCGTTACCAGGTGATGCTTCGCACGCGGCGAATGAGCGCCCTGAGCAGCCAATTGGCGCAGTTCATGCAAAAATTAGCGCTGCCCGAGGGGGTTTCTCTCATCGTGGACATTGACCCCGTCGAGCTAGGCTAAGGGTCCTTTTGTCTGGATTGGGTGAAGGGACACAACGGGAGGCCATCCTACTGAGAGAACCGTGGGATGGACTACACAAGAGGGGTCCCTCTCTCCTTCAGAAGGGGAGAGGGAGAAGCGGCCTAGCGACATCCTGTTAGAGCAAGACCAGCCCGCCGATTAATGCCGCCATTAGCCAGATGAGCAGGACTGCGCGGGTTTGGGAAAGGCCGAGGCGGACGAGGCGATGGGACAGGTGATTGGTATCGCCGAGGTAAAAGGGTTTGCCGGCTCGCCACCGGATGAGGACTACCGAAACCAAATCGGCCAGCGGAATGCCGAGCACCACCAGAGGAATCAGCACCGCGAAGGGGCGAGGATGCTTGGGCGAGTAAAAGTGCGGCAGAATGGCCAAAACGGCCAGGAGATAACCCACCAGATGGCTCCCTGCATCGCCCAGAAAAGCTCGCGCGCGAGGGAAGTTATACGGCAGAAAACCGAGCAACGCCCCAAAAGTCAGGAAAGCGATTAACGCTACGAGATACTGGCCTTCAACGGCTGCAATGGCCCCAAAGTACAACGAGCCGATAGCTCCTAGCCCGGCACAAAGCCCGTTCATGTTGTCCATGAAGTTAAACGCGTTTACCAGCGTCAGAATCCAAAGGATCGTTATGGCATAATGAAAAAGGGTGTTATGCACAAACAAGGTGATGCGCGCGCCGCTGGCAGCAACCAATAACGCAATCAAGAATTGCCCGGCAAACTTTGGCCCGGGACGCAGCTCGCGTTTGTCGTCCAGCCAGCCCACCAGCAGCATGCCAACCGCCCCTAGCAGGATGCCGCCCAACTCGGGTCCGCGCCGGCTGAGGCCGTGAAAAAGGAGAAATGCGGCGCGCGGGTTAAGGGCGGAATGAGGCGGGTGAGCTGGCGGATTGGCGCGTTGCCACCAGAGCAGTGCCGAGGCGGCTAGAATGGGCACGAGTAATCCAGTCATCACAGCCAGGCCACCGGCCAGGGCAATAGGCTGCTCGTGAATCTTGCGCTGGCCGGGTTCGTCCACCAGCCCTGTGCGCAGACACCACTGGCGCCATAAGGGCAAGGATAAAGCGACCACCAGCCAGGCGCTCCCCATGGCCGCCAGATAAGCATTCTGTGGAAAATTCACGCCGTAGCGAGTGGTTGGGGTTGGGCTTGGTCTGCCAGCCTCAAATAAAGACGGTGCAGCTCATCCACCATTTGCTGGACTCCAAAGCGTTCACGGACAAATTGGCGCCCCCGCTCGCCCAAGCGGGCCCGGAGCGCCGGGTCGCCCGCCAGTTCGAGCAACCGCTGGCGCAGCAATACCAGGTCGCCGGGTCGCACCAAAAAGCCGGTCTCCTTATCGAGGCAAACCTCTCGAGCGCCATCCCGATCGTAGGCCACGACCGGACGCCCTGCCGCCAAGGCTTGGGGGAGCGCGCGAGGGAGCCCTTCGCGGGCCGACAGGTGCGTGACGATGTCCATCACTCCCATGAGCGAGGCGACTTTCTCGGGCGCAACAAGACCGGCAAAAACAAAGTGCTGCTGCAATCCAAGCGAGCGGGTCTGGGCTTCAAAACGCCCGCGCCAATCGCCATCACCAACTAACAGGAACTTTAGACGCGGGCAACTTTTGACCAGAGCCGGCGCTGCGGCAAAGAGGTCGTCATGCCCTTTCAGACCCACCAGGCGGGCGATTTTACCCACCACGATATCTTCGGGACCCAAGCCAAGGCTGGCGCGCAACTGCAAATCATTGCGCGCTTCGAGAAATGGTTCCAGGGCGAACCCGCTAAAGATGCGGGTGTATTGAGCAGGATGACCGATGCCTGCGGCCAGGTATTGCTGTTTCATGGCGTCAGCAACCACGACAAAATGCGTGGTCACCCTGGCTGCGTAGCGCTCGGCAGCCCGGAAAGCCAAATTGGCCAGGGGTCCCTGAAAGGAACCAAATGAAGGGCCGTGAATCGTATGGACGATAATTGGAACGCCGACGCGGGCTGCGGCGAGCCTGCCAATCACGCCGGCTTTGCCGCTGTGGGTGTGAACGACATCGGGGCGCATGGCTCGCAAAATAGCCGTGAGCCGCTGCAGTGCGCGCCCATCTTTCCAGGGATTGACTGGCCGCACCAGCTCAGGAAGTATCTCGAGCACTTCAGGGCAGCCGGAGAACTTGGTTTCTAACGAACCCTCCGGGCCTTCAGAGAGGCCCGTGATTAAGTGAACCTCCAGACCCGGTTTTTGACGCAGCCCCAGAACGGATGCGGCGGTGTTTTCCTGGGCGCCCCCGACGATTAAGCGAGTGATGATGTGTACGACCCGCATCCTGGGGCGTCAGGGCGAGCCGGGCTGCAACTCCTTAAGACGCGCCACGACGAAGGAAGCCTCGGCGGTGTTGGTTGGGGCATGGGCCAGATAGAGCTGATAATTCTGCACAGCGGCATTGGTGTCCTTCTTGCGATAGGCGATTTCTGCCAGCCCGTAATAAAACTGAAACCCTGCCGGAAAGGCCTTATGGAGTTGCTCGTAATCCTGCTGGGCCTCATCGAGCTTATCGGTCCGCAGATAAGCGATGGCGCGGTTAAACAGGGCCGAGTAGTGCAATTCAGGAGGAAAGTTGCTCGAGTTCATTTCCAAGACCCGCGTCAGGGGTGGAATGGCTTGCGCAAACGATTTCAATTGCAGGTAGGCGTAACCCTTGTTGACGAGGGTGCCCGGATCGTCGGGAGTTTGTTTCAATTGGTCATCGAGGATGGCCACCGCGTTGGAGTAATAGCCGAAATTCATGAAAAGCCGCGTGGCCACGGTTAAGAGGTCCTGGTTGCCGGGATAGTGGTTCAGGGCGCTCTGGACCACCTGGGCAGCGGCGGCGGAGTCCTTCTTGGCGAGCCACGCCGCGGTTTGGACCCAAAGCAACTCGGCTTCGTTGGTTGGGCCAAAGCCGAACCGCTCCGGTTGTTGCCGGATTTCATCGGTAATTTGCAGAGCGCGGTCCGGCATCTGATTGACGATGCACAACCGCCCGAGCAACAGACGGGAGGGCAGATGATCGGGCGCCAATTGGGTTACGCGCTCAAACTGCTGGGCCGCCTGACGGTAACTGCCGGATTCGACGAATACCTGTCCTTCCTGCAGGCAGAAGCTTGGTTCGTCGAAAGGGCCATTGTCTCTGAGCATCTGGAGGCCACTGCGATATTTGGCCAATTGGTCCTGAACGGCTTTGGGCAACGGCACTGTGGAGGATTCGCCGGCCTGCAGATGACGATTGCACTCGAGGTTGACCTTGGCGGCGACATTGTCCGGGTTCAGGTCCAGGGCGCGGTCGAAATGAGCCTGGGCCTCCTTGAGCAGGCCCTGGCGCTGCAGCTCAACACCCCAGGAGTCCAGCGCTCGGGCATAAAACTTCCCCAATAACAAGGCGCTCAGGTTGGCTTCATGCCCCAAGTGCGCCCGTTGCTCCAGCAATCCGATTAGGCCGGGGCTGCCGCTCGCGACTGGGGGAGTGCCGGCTGCATCGACCGCGTTCAAGGTCACATCATCGGCTCGCTTCCAAAAGTCCTCGTTCTCGGCGATAAGCCCTTTGCTTAAAGGCGGCGGATCGATCTGGTGGGAAGGATAGTTTTTGAGGTGATAAACGAGACCATGAGGTTCGCCATAGAACAGTTCGAAATAATAGCCGAAGCTTGGATGCAAATAATAAAGACTATTGCTCGCGGCCAGGCCCGAAAGGATGGGAAGCACATCCGAGTCGTAAATCTTTTTAACATCCTTCGATGGGTTGCTCGGCCAGCGCAACGGGTAACGGCTTTTAAGGAACCGGTGATACTCAGGCGTTCGCAAGCCGGAGGTATCGATGAAGAGGAACTTCTGGCCCATGCCGGCCTGCGTCAAAGCGGATTCAAGCAGCGCGAGGCGCACGGGCTCATCGCTCAATAAGACGGCGCCCTGGGCGGGCAGATGCTCCGCTGTGAGGGCCGCAAATTGCCTTAACATGGGGCCGTTGGTGGTGCGAATTGCGGGGAGGTTGCGATAAACCAGCAGCAGCGGAACGGCGACTAGCAGCACGTAAACGGCGCTCACAACCGCTCGACTCAGCAAAACCAGGTAGGCAGGTTGAGGCCGGTGGAAGCGGCGGTGGGGCCGGGCGCCGAACACCAGCAGCAAGTAGCCGCTGTAGTAACCGATGCTCAAAGCGCCCAGGTAATAAAGGGTCAGCATCGGCAGGCCAGGCAGGAGATGGCGCGGGCTGAATTTGTCGGGGTCCAAAGCAACCCAGAGACACACCAGCAGCACAGCGCCGTGAAAGAGGTGGAAGATGTTATTGGCCAGGGCAATGCCCAGCTTGCTGATGTCCCCGGAGAATCTGGGCCAACGGATGCTCATGATCACAACCGGCAGCAGCGTCGGCAGCGCCAGAACCCATAGCGGGCGGTCGGCCAGGCCATGAAGGAGCGCCGTTTTGCTAAAGGGCAACAAAAAGAGAAACTGCTTCTGAGATGCGAGATTATATTTGAGCGCCTGCCAAAACGTGACGGGCGAGGAGCTGGACACTGCGCTGACCAGTGGCAGCAGCAAATAGAGGGACAACCCGGCCACACCAACCAGGAACATCCGCGAGAGGAATCGCCCGTTAAAGAAGGTAAGGCCCTTAATCCAGATGAGGGCGGCGATATAGGCTGGGAAAAAACCCACCATGCCCCAATCATTGGCCATCCCCGCTCCATACACCAGGGCTGCCCGCAACAGCCAGGAATCGCGGCCCTCGATGCGGTACTCGAGCAGGCATCGGATGATATAGGCAAAGACCAGCAAATCGAGCATGTCTTTCGAGGCGATCGTCGCATTCTCCCAGAAGGTCAATTGCAACCCGCAGACCAGCACCGCCAAGACCGGAGGCAGCCACGCGGCGGGTATGGACAGGGACGAGTCATCGCTCCGTTCGCGGATGCGCTGCTCTTCAGTCCGATCCTGGGGGAGCAAGGCGACCGAGCGGGCTAGCAGCGCCAGAGTCAGACCAGCACAAAGAACCGACAGGAGATTCAGGGCAAGGGGAATCCACGAAAGCGGAAGCAACTGAAAGGGGGCGGTGATCAGCCAATACAGCGGCCCTTGCAACTCCGGTTGCCAGTTCCAACCTGAAACCCTGCTGATGGTGAAGAGGCTGTTAAATGCGACCCAGTGGTTGATGGTCAGCAGGTACACCGCCAACATCCCTGCGGCGAGCAGCCAGGGCAACAGCGCCGGGGTAAAGTGGTTCTCAGGGCTGGTTTCGTCTGCGCTCGTCATGCGGCGAGATAATGTTGAATCGATGCTCATGAGGTTAGCAAGTCTAATTTTGGACCGGCGCAGCCGGGATGCCTGCGCGCCGCAGGTCCGCCACGCACTCGACATGCGCGGTCTGGGGGAACATGTCCAAAGGGACCACTTGCGCCAGTCTAAAGACACCGCTGGCGCATAAAATGTTCAAGTCCCGGGCCAGAGTAGCCGGCTGGCAGGAGACATAGATGATTTGCGCCGGAGGCGCCTGGCCCAGGGCTTCCAGCAGGGTGGGAGGGCACCCCTTGCGCGGGGGGTCCAGCAGCACGGTAGTGGTTTGCGGGTCAAACCGCATCATGACCTTGGCCAGCAGCTCCTCCGCAGGCCCGGCAAGGTATTCGCCGTTACTTCGGTTGCGGATGGCGGCATTCTGCCGGGCGGCTTTTACGGCCATGCGGTCATATTCGATTCCAACGAACGATTCGACGAGGTCTGCCAGCTCGATACTGAAGAAACCCACACCGCAATAAACATCGGCAAGCTGACGACTGCCGCTCTGGCGCAAGCAATCCCGGACCACCTCCACGAGCCTGGGCAACAGGAAAAAATTGTTTTGAAAGAAGGAATCCGGCGGCACGTCCCAGTTTTGAGGCGGCACACGCAGGACCACTTTAAGGCCGCCTTTGGGCGGGGGCTGTGCGCGCACGGCCTGAATCTGCCGGTTGATGGCCGGTTCGGCGATCTTGCACTCTTCGATATCGACGACCAGCCGGTTATCGGCGCGAATGAAGCCGATATTCAAACCCTGCTTGAACTTGTCCCATTGGCTGCGGATCATGATGCGATTGCGGTAGCCGTAAGGCTGGGGGCATGGGATAATCTCGGCGACGCGCCCTGCCTCGATCCCCCCGATGCGCTCGAATAAATCGCAAATTTGTTTGTGTTTAATTCGCAATTGAGCCGAGTAGTTCAGGTGCTGATACTGGCATCCGCCGCACTCGCCAAAATAGCGGCAGGCCGGCTGAACACGGTCTGGTGAGGGTTCGATGACCCGCAGGAGGCGCGCGCGGCCAAAGCGCTTCTTAACCTCGACCAATTCAGCCTCAACCACCTCACCGGGCGCAGAAAAGGGGACGAACACGACAAACCCATCATGGCGCGCCACGCCTTCGCCGCCAAAGGCAACGTCATTGACGCCCAAACTGAATTTCTCGCCCACAGCGGGACCCATACTAACAGCCTAACAAGGCCGGCGAAGGCAAGGAAAGCACTTTCTCGGGTCGGAGGGCGGGGCTTGGCGGGGCTAACCGCAGAGCCGAAGCAACGAGCCGCCATTCCTGAGTGTAGGAGACGACGTAAGGAGTCTCTGATCAGGTGAAGGACGCGTTTTACCCGGTCGAAGTCGTAGATCACCCGGTAATCACCAGACTGGTGAATGCATAGCGGGCGAGAAACGCAGGCTGGACACCGGCTAAAACATGGCAGACCTATAGTGGAATGAATGTGATTGTTGATCTGTGCATCGTCCCGATCGGTGTGGGCGTTTCCTTGTCCTCGTATGTTGCAGCCTGCGAGAAGGTGCTGAGTGAAGCGGGATTGAAGAGGGTGCTGCACGCCAACGGCACGAACATCGAAGGGGAATGGGACAAGGTATTTGCCGCTGTTCGCCGCTGCCATGAAGTCGTTCACAAAATGGGCGCTCCAAGAGTTTTCACCGTGATGAAGGTCGGGACCCGAACGGACCGGACTCAGACCATGGATGAGAAGACCAACAGCGTGGAGAATAAACTGGCCTCTCTATGAACGATCCTGAAGTTGAGTAGCTAATGGATAGCGGCCATGAGTTCATACTGCAACCCGACAAAGCCCCGGAAACCCAACCGGCTTTTGCGGGCGGTCCGCCACAACCGCCACCCAGACCGCCCAAACTCACATCGCGGGATTTGTTGGAGCCTGGCGAACCGGGGAAGCGGATTTTTGTGCCGGACTACATCGAAATCCGGGACCTGGCCGAACTCCTTGGGGTAAAGCCTTTCAAAGTGGTGGCCGAAGTGGTGGAGTTACGCATCTTCAAACACGCCGACGAATTCATCGACTTTCCCACGGCATCGAGGATCGCTCAGAAGCATGGCTTTATCGTGGAAAGGCTCTTGTAACGCGCTGAGACTCATCTCCTCGAAATGCAGGCATGTCTTGCCCGCACCGACGAGCCACTCATGGCAGGGTTCGGCATGTAGGCGTTTTTTGCATCACGGTGAGCGCACCCGGTAAAAGCGTTGCTGGTTGGTAGCTTGTGAGTCGATGAAGGTTGGCCGGGGAGGAATTCTAAAGCGGGGCCGAGGGGCATCCAGTTGGTCGGAAAGGTTGAGATATTTGTCGTGGCGAGGACGCTGAAAGTGGCACCTGGGGTGTTTGTGAAGAAGAATTGAAACGCGGGGTTCGGTAGGTGTGAGGGGCTCGCTATAAGGACAAGCGACGGGGATGGAACGGCGTAGAGATATAATTCGGCTGAGGCGTCTGCCCCGCCAGCAGCCAGGACGGCCAGGTTAGGCAGCAGGGTGGCCGTGTGGAACCGGCGCCCAGCGTTCATGGTGGCGTGTTGGTTGTTCATGTGCCAACGCGGGCGTGTGATGAACTCTTGTGCCACGGCTTGCCGGGTATTATGGATTCTGCCAAGGCGAATTGCGAGAAATAAGATGCAAAAGCGCGCTGAATTATCAAATCTCAAAGAAAGGACTTAAGCATGAACATCCAAAGAGTTGGTTCACAACCCTCCAGCAAAGGTCCGGCCGACTGGTTCACCGGCACGGTGCGCATTGACTCCCCGTTCAAGGCAACCGATCCAGCGCGGGTCACGGTTGCAATCGTCTCTTTCGAGCCCGGCGCTCGAACTGCCTGGCACACCCACCCCCTGGGCCAGACCCTCCTTATCACAGCCGGCTGCGGATGGGTCCAGCGCTGGGGAGAACCGGTCGAGGAAATTCGGCCAGGTGACGTTGTCTGGTTCCCACCCGGCGAAAAACACTGGCACGGTGCCACGCCGACCGTTGCCATGACGCACATCGCTATCCAAGAACAGCTCGATGGCAAGGCCGTGGATTGGATGGAAAAGGTCAGCGACGAACAATATCGCAAATGAGAACAGCGCCTGAGGGGGTATGGCCGGATTCCTTCTAAGTAACTTACCCCATTGGGGGCGAACGCGTTTTTGTCCAGAGTCAGGTCTCTGGGGTTCCACTGGATTAATCATGCCCAAAACTGAGTTCATGGCAGGGCACCTGCAATTTTTCTGGGCAGGTGTTGTCAAACATTTACAGACCGGCTCGGTCATTCCCTGCCAGCGATTCCTCGTGCAGAGGATGATCGCGCCGATCCCGGCGAATTATACCGGGCGTGTGGTTGAACTCGGCTCAGGCACCGGCGGGCTCACTATGCGCCTGGCGGCGCGATGTCCGAAAGCCACTATTCTGGCACGCGAGATTAACCCCGTTCTGGCCGAGATCACTCGCAGGAACCTGCTCAAAGCGGGCGTGATGGCCGGGTTAAGGTCCGCGCCCAGTCCGCGCAGCAGCTTTTACCGGAGCTCATGGTTTCCTCCGCAAAAAAGCCAGGCTACGTTGTTTCGGGGCTCCCGATCGGAAACCTGCGTAAAAGCAAAGTTCTGGAACTTCTCCACGCCGTCACCCATGTGCTTTCGGAAAACGGGATGTTCATTCAGGTTCAGCATCTGCTTTGGGATCGTAAACACCTCCGTCGAGTATTTGGCCGGGTGCGCACGGTTCCCGTGTTGCTCAATGCGCCACCCGCCTTTGTTTACTACGCCCGGAATAGCAAATCCTCCGATGAGTCAGCTTGCCCGAAACGAAGCGATTAAAGGGCGATCGAAAAGAAAACATTGATCGCTGTGGGGGAATGCGGGTAAATCGGCCCGATGCTTGAACCAGACCTGCGCAAAACCAGCCTCGAAAGGATGGGCGTTGCACCGGCGATTATCGCGGCGCAGCCCTTTCTGAAATGGGCTGGGGGCAAGGGGCAACTGCTGACTCAATTGGACGGGTTGCTGCCCAAACAACTCGATATTTATTTCGAGCCGTTCACTGGCGGAGGCGCGGTATTTTTTCATCTGAAACACCGCTTTCCCCGGATGCGGGCCTTCCTGCGGGATAGCAATGCCGACTTGATTAACGCATACCAGGTGGTGCGCGATTTCCCGGACGACCTTATGGCCCGTCTCGACGAGCACCTCGCGCACTACCGCGTTGAACGTGAGCGCTATTTTTACCACATCCGCAGCCAGCACGAGGTGCCGTTCGAAGCGGTTGTCGAACGGGCTGCGCGCATGATTTTTCTGAACAAGACCTGCTTCAATGGGTTGTGGCGCGTCAATGCGCGCGGCCAATTCAACGTACCCATCGGGTCGCACAAAAATCCGGCACTATATGATCGGGGGAATATTCTGGCGGCAAGTCTGGCTTTGCAGGGCGCACACCTGGCGGTGCAAGACTTCCGCAATACAATGGAGGAAGCCGGCGCGGGCGATTTCATTTACATTGACCCGCCCTACGCGCCCGTTTCGCCCACCGCAAGCTTTACTTCCTACACAAGGGAAGAGTTTGGGTTGGAAGCGCAACGCGAGTTAGCCGGGCTCTTTGCCGGCGGGGCGCGGCGCGGCGTGCGCTTGATGCTTTCCAACTCAGATACGCCATTTATCAGGGAATTATATGGCGATTTCGTTATTCACACCGTGCGCGCCCGCCGGGCAATCAACAGTAACGGCTTGAAGCGCGGGGAAATCAATGAGGTGGTTATCACCTGCTAAGAATGAGCGTGAACCGACGATTTGGCATCCCTCAGACGCTGAACGTCAGGAAAAATTGGCCGCTCACATCTAAACATCTTCCAGGTTCCCCGTCCGATAACTCTCGTAGGCGCTCAGGTCCAGCAGGCCGTGGCCAGAAAGGTTAAACAGGAGCACCTGTTTGCGGCCACTCTGTCGTGATTCCAGGGCTGCTTTCGCGACCGCAGCAATGGCGTGAGCCGATTCGGGCGCTGGGATGAGGCCTTCGGTCTGCGCAAACAATGTGGCGGCCTCAAAGACTTTTGTCTGGTGATAAGCCTCAGCCTCGATGAGGCCCAGTTTGAGGGCGTGGCTGATCATGGGGGACATGCCGTGGTAGCGCAACCCGCCTGCGTGTATCGACGGGGGCATGAACTTATGCCCGAGTGTGTACATCATCAACAGCGGCGTCGTTTCTGCCGTATCGCCAAAATCGTACCGCAGTTCGCCTTTGGTGAGCGACGGACAGGCTGAAGGCTCGACCGCCACAAAGCGGTAGTTCTTCTTCTCGGCCAGGTTCCGGCGCAGGAAAGGAAACGCCAGCCCGGCGAAATTACTGCCCCCTCCGCAGCAGGCAAAGATGACGTCGGGCTCCTCCCCGGCCATTTGCATCTGTTGAATGGCTTCCTGGCCAATGACGGTTTGGTGCAGGCACACGTGATTGAGCACGCTGCCGAGTGAGTATTTTGTTTGGGGATGCTTTAGGGTGTCTTCGATGGCTTCGCTAATGGCAATGCCGAGGCTTCCCGGGCAATCCGGCTCTTCTGTGAGCAACTTGCGGCCATACTCGGTCTGGTCGCTGGGGCTGGGATGCACGGTTGCGCCCCAGGTATGCATCAGCATCCGCCGATAGGGCTTGTGCTGGTAGCTCACCTTGACCATGTAAATGTTGCATTCCAGTCCGAAAAGCTTGCAAGCCAATGCCAGGGAGGCGCCCCATTGCCCCGCCCCGGTCTCCGTTGCCAAACGCCGAGTGCCGGCTATTTTGTTGAAATAAGCCTGCGCGACCGAGGTGTTGACCTTGTGACTTCCGGCCGGACTGGCTCCTTCGTACTTGTAATAAATGTGAGCCGGTGTCTGCAGCGCTTTTTCGAAGCGGACCGCGCGCAACAGCGGGGTTGGACGCCAGAGGCCGTAGATTTCCCGCACTGGCTCGGGAATCTCGATCCACCGCTTCGGGCTCATCTCCTGCTGCACGAGGTTCTCAGGGAAAATCGTCAGAAGGGCGTCAGGAGTGAGGGGTTGTTTGGTGCCGGGGTGCAATGGTGGAGGCAGGGGCTGGGGAAGGTCTGCGAGGAGGTTGTACCAAGTTTTGGGGATGTCGGCTTGAGTGAGGTCGAAACGGGTTTGCATGATGAGTTCGGATTCTACGGTTTTGCAACGGACCGTTAGAGGCTAATGAGGGGAGAGGAAAAGGTCACGTAAAATTGGAGCTGGTTACCGGCCCTCACGCTGCCATGCGCTGATGACGTCTTGGATAGTTGCCTCCACTTTTGGGTCAAGGATTTGCCGGGCCCGGTCTGAGCGCAGCCATTCAATGGATTCGCGGATGCCTTGGGCAAAGGGTTTAGTGCAGCCGAACTCGGGGACAAGGCGTTTTATCTTTGAATTGTCAAAGACGCCGGGAAGGGCCTTGTCACCTTTAAGAGTGCCGGTCAGGCGCGGGGCGATTTTGCAGATGAAATCGGTTGGGATTTTCAAGATGTCAGGTTCTCTGGGGGCGCCGGCGCATTGGGCAAGGGCACGGGCAATCTCCTTGATGATCTGATTCCAGGTGAGGACTTCATCGCTGGTAATATGGAAGGCTTGGCCGATGGCGGCGGGGTTGCCTACCAGACCGGCCAGGCCGATGGCGAAGTCGCTCGAAGCGGTGAGGGTCCATGGGTTTTGGCCCTGGTCGGGCACAAAGACTGGTTTGCCCTGTTCGATGCGGGCGGCGAAATTGTAAGTCGAGCTGGAAACCGGGCTGGGTATCCAGCGGTGGGAATAGGTATGGGAGGGGCGCACGACGATGACTGGAAAGCCGCTTTCATGGTAGCGTTCGAGCAGCCATTGTTCGCAGGCGAGCTTTTTTTGGGCGTAATCCCACCATGGATTGCCCAGAGGCGCGTCTTCCGTGATGGGCAGGGCAGCGGGCGGTTTGGCATAAACGGTGGCGGAGCTGATGAACAGGTATTGGCGAGCCGATGCCGGGAAGAGTTCGTAATCGAGTTGGACATCTTCGAGTTCGAACCCAAGAAAATTGATGATGGCTTCAGGCTGGGCTGCATTGAGAGCGGCGCGGAGTGCAGCCGGGTCTTTGCGGTCGGCCTGCAGGTGATGATAGCTTGAAGGGACGGCCGCCCGGCCCCGGCTGATGACGGCGATTTCATGGCCGCGCTCAGCCAACAACGCGGCGCAATCTGCCGAGATGTTTCCAGTCCCGCCGATGAAAAGAATGCGCATTGGTGAAGGGAACCTTCCAACCTCCTGAGCGGGCAAGCAAATTCCGGTTGGACGCCTGCGCGATTAGGGTTCTCGTGGAACTCGGTCCCCCGTGGAGTTTAGGAGTGGAATTTCCAAGGAAAAACCTTGTTTTGGGGCAAGTGGCGTTTTGTGCTTTCTTGAAGTAATTTTTACAATCGGATTTCTCCTTTTGAATTGCGCCCGATGCCCTTGCGGGGGATTTTAAAGAGTGCTTTTGCGGGGTTGGAGCGACCCGCGGAGGAAAGCGATTGGGGTAAAACGGGCCGGAGCTGTGGGATGGGGCGGGGATGAATGCTGATGCTGTGAGCGAGATACCGGGAAAACCAGATGGAGGGGAGAGCGCGAAAGCAGCCGGCCTCGGAGCCGCCAAGCGGGAGGAGCCGAAGGCTTTTGGTGAGGAATGCGGCGGCAAAGGTGGCGTTCCCTACCTCTCCTGCGCCCAAGCGTCTGACCGCATCCGGCGAGTAACGGTATGGCATCGGGAATATGTCGATAGCATCCGGCTCGAAACCGATGAAGGGGAGCTGCCGAGGATTGGCAGAGCGGAACGGCTGCGAGACGTGCGGCAGGACACGTTTCAGTTGGCGGCGGACGAGTTTGTGGTGGAGGTGTCGGTCGAGTATTGGACGTATATCGATCGGCTAACGTTTCATACCAATAAAGGCACGTATGGGCCATATGGCGGGGAGGGGGGACGCCTGCGACGGGTGTTGACGGTGCCGCCCGGGCGCAGGCTGGCAGGATTCAAGGGGCGCCACTGGGCATTTGTGGATAGCATTCAGCTCATGGTCATTTAACCTATCTGAAGAGGTTCGACACATCCGTCAGGTCGCTTACCGTTTGGCAGCGCCTTTAAACCGGTTTGCCGGTTCCTGCTCGATGTCCAGCTCGTGCTCCTTCCAACTATTGAAGCCGGCGTCGAGTTCCATGACCGGGTAACCCCTCGATGCGAAGGCGACGCAGGCGTTTGCAGCCAAGTGGCACACAATCGAGCAGCAGTAAACAACATTGGTCTTCTCCTTGCTCAACCCTTCCGGCTTGTGCCATGTCCCTTTGGGCAGGTTAATGGCGCCCGGGATGTGTCCCTTGGCGTAATCTTCGGCCTGCCGCACATCGACCACTACGATGTGATTTTCCGGCGACTTGATCATCCGGTCGAGTTCGACTGGCCCGGTTGTAAAGGCGACTTTATTTTCAAAGTCATTAGCCCCGAACAATGAGTGGCTCCCTCTCCTGCTCCAGCTTTCCGCTAGGCTTTTGGCTGAAAATAAACCCGTTGCAGTTTTTCCTGATTTTCGCTTTAGTGAGATTAAGCCGCGACATACGGGAAATATGCAGCAGAAATCACCTGATTTTTCCACCTATTTTTGCGGCTCGAAGATGGCCGCAGCTTTATGAACAGTGCTTTTCAATTTACCCCGCGTTCTTCGGTTTTAGTGATTCTATTGTGCATTGCTGCTCTGGCGCAGGCATATGCCAGCGGACCCGTTGGCGACCATTTCCCCGAGCCTTCGGCTCTGCCTTCACAGGCGACGATGCCCGACCCGCTGACGATGTTTTCCGGAAAACGCGTCTCCTCGAGAACCGACTGGATAGAAAAGCGCCGGCCAGAATTAGCGGCTCTGTTTCAGCATTACATGTATGGCGCGCTCCCGCCCAAGCCGGCGCATGTTCACGCCAGGGTCCTGGGTCAATACAGCGATTTTCTTGAAGGGCGCGCGACTCTGAAGCTGCTCGAGCTGGAAACCGGCTCAGGAGACGCGCCGCGCATCGGCCTGATGTTGGTTCTACCCAACCACCACCCCGGGCCGGCGCCGGTGTTCCTGGCGATGGATTTTTGCGGCAATCAAGCGCTGACTGCCGACCCGCGTGTGCCGTTGCCCCGCAGTTGGGTGCCTGATTTCTGCAAAGGCTGCACCAATAATCAGCCCACCGAGGCATCGCGCGGCGCGCAGGCTACCGACTGGCCCCTGGCCGAAATCGTCCGACGCGGCTATGGCCTGGCCGCTTTTTATAGCGGCGACATCGACCCGGACCGGAGCGATGTGAGTGAGGGCATTTACGCGTGGTTGGCCAAGGGCGACCCGGCCAGAAACAATCCAACCAACCGCGGCACCATAGCCGCCTGGGCATGGGGATTCCATCGGTGCGTGGATTACCTGGTTAAGGACCCTGATGTGGACTCCAAGCGGATAGCGGCGTTGGGCCATTCGCGCAATGGCAAAGCGGCACTGGTTGCGGCGGCTTTTGACGAGCGCATCGCGATGGCCTTTCCGCACCAGGCCGGCTGCGGCGGCTCGGCCCCCAGCCGGGGCAAGACCGGCGAATCGGTAAAGGCCATTAACGACCATTTCCCCCACTGGTTTGACGCCAACTTCAAGCAATTCAATGACGCCCCGGACCGATTGCCCTTCGACCAGAATTGTCTCCTGGCCATGTGCGCGCCGCGCCCGGTCCTTTTCTCTGCGGCCCAGGGCGATCAGTGGGCCAACCCAGCCGGGCAATTTGAGGTGTTGCAGGCGGCCGACCCGGTCTATCGGTTCCTGGGGTCAAAAGGGTTGGCGGCCAAACAAATGCCGCTTTTACGCCAGCTCGTGGATAGTCCCCTGGGCTATTATATTCGCGAGGGTAAACACTCCATGACCGCTGATGATTGGCGGGTCTTTATGGACTTTGCCGATAAGCAGTGGGGCAGACGTTGAGCGTAGGAGAGTGGGAATGCGTCCGGCCCGGGCGCTGTGCGGTGGGCCGGCTCCCATGGAGTGCGCCGGCAAAGCGTTTCTCTTTACCCACATCTTCGCGCGAAGGGATTCAACAAAACTGACTCTAAAGCGCTCCACGATCATCTTTCTCTTTAGCCTGTGGCATTGAATCCTTAGACTTCGCCGCCGATGTCGCAAATGTTGAAATCCTCAGGCGCTATGGCGCTGGCGACGCTGAGCAGCCGTGTCCTGGGCCTGGCCCGGGAGGTGGTTTATGCCGCGTTCATGGGAAACACGTGGGTAGCCAGCGCGTTTGTGATGGCCTTTCAGGTGCCCAACCTTTTCCGGCGCCTGCTGGGCGAAGGGGCGCTGACGGCGGCTTTCATCCCTATTTTTAAACAAAAGGAAGTGCAGGAGGGCGAACGCGAGATGTGGCGCACGGCCAACGCGGTCATCTCCGGGCTGGTAGCGGTCGCGGCGGCGATCACCCTCCTCGTTGCCATTGGAATTTCGATCGCGTTACTGGTCGGTGTGCGCAATGCGGAGACGCGTTTGATGCTGCGGTTGCTTCGATTGATGTTTCCTTACATGCTGCTGGTGTGCCTGGCGGCAGTCCTGATCGGGATGGCCAATGCCCGGGGCCATTTTTTCGTGCCGGCGCTGGGTGCTGTAGTGCTCAACATTGTTATGATCGCCAGCGTCTTGTGGCTCGCGCCGAGAATGGGAGTCCGCCTGGACCAGCAGATTTTCGGCCTGGCGATTGGCGTGCTGGCTGCCGGTTTTGCCCAGTCCGTGTTCCAGTTGCCGAGCCTATCGCGGGAGGGCTATCGCTATCGCTGGGTCTCGCCGTGGGCGGACCCAACGGTGCACCAGGTTGTGCGCAAGATGCTGCCCGGCTCGATTGGGGTCGCTGCCTTCCAAATCAACGTGCTCATAACCCAATGCTTCGCCTTTGTCTTCGATCCGAGCATCGTGTCCACCTTTAACTATTCGGTGCGCCTGATGGAGCTTCCCCAGGGCATGTTCGGCATCTCGCTTGCCACCTACTTGCTCCCCACCCTCGCCGGATTGGCTGCCGAAAAGAAGTACCCCGAATTCAGGCAAACCTTGCGCCAGGGCCTTGGCGCATTGGCCCTTGCGAACTTAATCGCCACGGCCATAGCCCTGGCACTGGCCGAACCGATTGTACGGCTGCTCTTCCAGCGAGGGATGTTCAGCGAAAATGCCACGCACCGCGTCGCCTTGGCGTTGGCGTGTCTGGCCCCGGGGCTGCTGATGTTCTCGATGAATAATATTGTCGCACGTGCTTTTTATGCCCTGAACGACATCAAAACGCCTATGAAGATTAGCGTCTTCTGCCTGGCTGTGAACCTGGTCATGGCTTTCTGGCTGGTAAAGTACTTTCAGAGAACCTCAATTGGGGGAGAGGTGGGACTGGCCATTGCAAATACCGTGAGCGCCTCGTTCAATGTCGTCTTGCTCATTTACGCGCTGAGACGGAAGCTTGGGTTCCTGGGCATGAGTTCTTTGCGCCAGAGCCTGGTGGGCCTCATGTCGGGCGCGCTGCTTGCCGGGATTGTGGCAGCCCTGGTTTATCGCCTTTGGGAGCTAAAGCTCGGCCATCGCACTTTGAGCGTCAAATTCGGCGCGGTATTCGTCCCTGGGACGGCAGCGGGGCTGGTGTATTGGATTTCAGCCTTGTGGCTGCGGGTGCCTGCGGCCTTGGAGTTGACGGAATTGATTCTCTCGAAGGTCCGCGGGCGCCAGAGCCAGTGAACAAAGACCCCTTACGCTGTCTCCTTCATTTACCTGAGCTTTACGTTGGGGGTGGGCGCGGGTTTGGCAGAAGTATTTTCGCCTGCCCCCGCGTCAGGAGCGGGCTTCATCTTTAGCTTGTCATCGAGAATCTGGACATCGGCTTCCTTTTTGATCTTCGCGATATAGCCTTTGAGTTCATCCTGCCGTTTCTGCATCTCCTGGCCTTTGAGGTACTCCTTAATGTCTGGGGCGACTTTGGCAAATGCGAGTTTTTTGGCGGGGATTTTCTCGTTCAGCTTGATAATATGGTAGCCGAACTGCGTGGTGACAATGTCGCTGACCTCATTTGTTTTGAGGGAGAAGGCGGCGGTTTCGAACTCCGGCACCATGGCGTGCTGGGGGTCGGCGCTGGCGCGCGCAAAGGTGTATTCGCCGCCCTTGTCTTTTGAGCCGGGGTCTTCGGAATATTCCTTGGCCAGTTTGGCAAAATCTTCACCGGCGCGAGCCCGCTTGAGGAGGTCCTCGGCCAGCTTGTGTTTGGCTGCTTTTTGTTCCTCGGTGAGGTCCTTGCCGGTGGTCATATCCCGCGTGCTCAGCAGAATATGGCTGGCCCGGACCATCTCTGGCTGCTCAAATTTCGAGGGATTGTCATCATAGAATTTCTTGATTGCATCGTCTGTGGCATTGATGTTCAACTCGCGTTCCAAGACCGCCTCGGCGGTGGATTCGTCCATCAATTTGCGGCGGAATGCCTCCGGAGTGGTGCCGACGGCTTTCAACTGCCGGTCCAGGACCTCTTCGCTTCCAGCGCGGGTCTTGATGGCGTCGAGGCGTTTGGCTGTGGCCTCTTGGCCTGCCGTCTTATCGGCAGCAGTGGATTTGGCGAGCAACACCTGGATTTGAATAAGCCGGTCCAGAATCTGCGGCGCGATGAGGGACTCCTGTTCGGGCCCAACCACCTGCCCTTGCGCGGCGGCATTGGCCTTTAGCCCGTCCATGACCTCATCGACTTCGCTGCGCATGACCTGGACGCCTTTGCCCTTGGCCACCACGGTATCCGGAAAAAGTGAGTCGGTTTTCCTGGCGGGGGCTGAGGCTGAAGGATTCGCGCCGGCGGGTTCTGCGGCTGTTGCGGAGCCTGTGAGGCCGGCGGCTACCACGGCCAGTGCAACACATTTGGTCAGTCTGTCATTAAACATAGGGGTCTATTCTATCATGAACCTACAATTTGACTACATTAACATTTCGGATATCGGGGTCTTTTTGGAGCTCGTCCAGGACCCCGTTTGGTGGAACACTGTCCAGGTTCAAAACCGTCAGGGCATGCCCCCCCACGGTGTCGCGTGTGAGGCTCATACTGGCAATATTGACGTTATGCCGTCCCAGGAGCGTCCCCAGATAGCCAACAATACCGGGTCTGTCCTTGTTCTCCAGCAGCAATACCACCCCGAAGGGGACGATTTCGGTCGGCTGACTAAAAACGCGCACGACGCGCGGATTGTCCGGCGAGCCAAAAAACGTGCCGCCGACAGAATTGACCTTTTCCTCGCCGCGAAAGGCCTGGACATGGAGCCACTCGTTAAAGGTCACGGGTTCATTTGAGCGCTTCTCCTCGACCGTCAGCCCGAGGGTGGAAGCGATACTGCGAACATTTACGTTGTTGAGGTCCTTGACCGAGGCGCCAGAGAGAAAGCCCAGCAGGACAGCGCGTGTGATAGGGTCGATATTGGGCAACTCCTGCGCCTTGCCACCATAGGTAATGTGAAGCCGGTCCACCGGCGCCGGCGTCAGTTGCGCCAGCAATTTGCCCAGCTTTTCTCCTAAAATAAGATAGGGCCTGACCTGCTCGTACGTTTTAGCGTCGAGATACGGCAGGTTGACCGCGTTACGCACCTCGCCGGTGAGCAAATAAGCGGTGAGGACCTCGGCGACTTCAATGCCACATTTTTCCTGCGCCTCGTGCGTGCTGGCCCCGAGGTGGGGTGTCAAAACAACAAATGGATGCTTGCGGAAGGGATGCTCGGCCGGCAGAGGTTCGGTGGCGTACACATCCAGGGCGGCGGCGGCCACTTTGCCGGACTCCAATGCGGCAAGCAGATCGTTTTCGACGAGAATCTCCCCGCGCGCGCAGTTGATGAGGCAGACCTTGGGTTTCATCCTGGCAAATGAGGAGGCATTGAGCATCCCGCGCGTCTGGTCGGTGACCGGCATGTGTACGGTAATGAAATCCGCGTCGCGATAAACGTTGTCCAGGTCCGCGACCAGTTGGATGCCCAAAGCTCGCGCGCGAGCTTCCGTCAGGAAAGGGTCGTAAGCCAGGACCTTCATTCCAAACGCGACCGCCCTTCGGGCGACTTCGCTGCCGATACGCCCCAGACCAAGGACCCCGAGGGTCTTGCCCGAAACTTCGGCTCCTTGAAATTGTTTGCGGTCCCACTTGCCGGCCGCCATCGAAGCCGAGGCTTGGGGGACTTTGCGTGCCAGGCTGAGGATCATGGCAAAGGTCAGTTCGGCAGTCGAGATGGTGTTGCCGCCTGGGGTATTCATCACCACAACCCCATGCTGGGTTGCCGCGTCCACGTCCACGTTATCCACTCCGACCCCGGCCCGGCCAACCACGCGCAACTGTGGGGCTGCCTCGATGATTTTGCAGGTCACCTTGGTTTCAGACCGCACCACCATGGCGGCCACATCCTTGACGAGGGGCAACAAATGAGCTTCCGGGAGGCGCTTGGGCAGCACGACCACTTCGAATTCTGGCCGCTGTTGCAGCAAGGCGATTCCCTTCGGCGATACTGGGTCACACACCAGGATTTTCATAAAGAGGCCGGAGTCTAGGCAAAGAGGCCGCCCGGGTCAAACGCCGCTTTCCTGATAGGGGTAAGGAGTGGCGCGTTTAGCGCCCCCCTCATTCCGCACATTGTTCCAACGTTGCTGCGTCTCCTACAAAGGTTTGGAACTGACATTGTCATTGGCGGGGCTGCATCCAGTCGAACCAGTCGAAGGCTAGGCTTGCCTGCGGCCAGGGTGGCTCTTATTCTTCCACGCTGTGCTAATCCATTCGGCTCAACATGGCTGAATCCGCCTTGCAAAAAGTTCATGGCTTCTGGAACACCGAGGCCTGCGATACCCAGGTCGTTAAAGGCGCCTCTGGCGATGCTGATTTTTACGCCAAATTCCGCGAACAACGTTACCGCACCCAGTGGCATATTCCGCTGCTGGTCCCCTTTGCCCAAGCGAAGGGCAAAAAGGTCCTGGAGATTGGGATTGGCAATGGCGCCGACGGCGTCATGTTCGCCTTGAACGGCGGGATTTACACCGGGGTCGATTTAACGGAAGCGGCGCTGGAAGCGACCCGGAAGCATTTTGAAGTCCTCGGACTCGATGGAACTTTTCAAAAGGAAAATGCCGAGCAGCTCAGCTTTCCGGACGGAACGTATGACATCGTTTATTCCCACGGGGTTCTGCACCACACGCCCAACACCCAGGCGGCGATCAATCAGGTCTATCGTGTTCTCAAGCCGGGCGGGCGCGCTATTATCATGCTCTATCACAAGGGCAGTTTTAATTACCATGTCCGCATCATGACCTATATGCGCCTGCGGGTGCTGCTTCAGATTTTTTCACGGCTCGGCTCCTGGAAACGGGACCGCGCCCGCGCCCGCTCCGCCGAGCTCGAAGGACTGCGCGGCAACCAGGACAGCAGAATCTGGGATATCCACTATCGCAATTTCCTCCGCGAAGGCGGGGCTTACCTGCGGGCGCGCAATTTTGTCCACCACTGCACCGACGGCCCGGAATGCCCTGTCGCCTATGCCTTCTCGAAAGGCGACGCGCGCCAATTGTTCTCGAAATTCCGGTCGGTTGAAATGAAAGTGGCCCATTTCCCCTTGAAAAAGTACTGCTCGTGGATTCCGCTTGGGATCGAGCAGGTTGTGGCAGCGAGGATAGGTTGGTACCTGTTTATTTTCGCGGAAAAGGTCTAAGAGGGTGTTTTGAAAATGTAGAAGCCGACGTAAAGGAGGCTCTGATCTACACTAAAACCGCTTGAAATCTGAGCCTCCTGGCGTCGCCTGCTACGATATGGCGAGAACGAGGGCGAGCCTCAATAATCACAGCGGTTTTAGCGTTCCATCCCGCCGCAAGCGCATCTTTTCCCCGCGCCACTCGACACGGTTGCCCATGAACGCCAATCCCCAGAGAGCGGCTTGGAGCAGGTCTTTCAAGGCCACAAGCCAGAGCCAGCACCAGGGTGCCCGATGCTGGGTGAGCCTTCGCTGCAGATTGAGCGCGGTAGTCAGCCGCACAATCCAACATAACAAGGCAAAAGCAAGCACTCCTTGCCCTGGCTTGATCACCAGCCACAACAAAGGCCACAACGTGCTGTTGCTCAGGATGCTGAAAAAGTACGGTGCCGGCTGGCAAACCCGAATTGTGCGAGCCCAGCGGAGTTGGTGCTTCCAAACCTCCGGCCAGCCCATCGTGTCAGACCAGCATTCCACGACGAGGGGTGACAGCGCGATGATCAAGCCTCGTCGGGCCAGACGGTTGCCCAATTGATAGTCATCCGCCAGGCAATCGGCCAGAGCCCCAAAGCCGCCCGTTTCTGCCAATTGCCGCCGCCGGATTATCATCACAGCCCCCAGCGCGAAATCCAGCCGCTTGAGCGCGCGCGACTGCAGGACCTGGCTCCAGAAATCCGCGTTGATGGCCACCGCTTCCCATTGCATCGCCAGCGTCGCCGGGTTGGCCAATCGGTAAAAGCAATTGACCAGCCCCACATCCGGCGATTGCAGCGGCAAAACGGCGTTCTTGAGAAAATCCGGCGAAACCATCACATCGGCATCGCTGACGACCAGCAGTTCATGTTGGCTTAAGCCTTCGATCTGCATTAGCCTGGAGATTTTCAGGTTCACACCCTCCAAGGGGCCGCAAATGACCAGACGCGCATCTTTGCCGGGAAATTCCTTAAGCAGCTTTTGCACAAGCCGGCAAACCGGGTCGTCAGCCGACGCCACCGCGAACAGGAACTGGACTGGTCCGCCATACTCCTGGACCAGCCAACTGCGAAGGCACTCTTCTGTGGCTGCCTCGCAGCCTTTGAGCGGCTTGAGCAAGCTCACCCCTGGGGCGAACGAGCTAGATGGGGCGCGTTGATGCAGCGTAAAGCGCCGCCCAGCCAGCCACTGCCATAACAGCAGCAGCAGGCTCAGACATGCCAAACCGCCCAGAATCCCGGTCGCAATCACCGCCGGTTCCTAATCGGAGCAGGACCGTCTGGCAAGTGGAATTGCGGGCAGGATTTACCCTTGTCAGTCCTTTGCCCGCGTCCTAGATTAATTTAGTGGCGCGTCTATACAGCACGACATGATTGAACTCATTCAGTTTCCCTGGAGCCCCTTTTGCATCGTCCAGCGCCGTATCCTGGAATTCTCCGGGTCCAAGTTTAAAATCACCAATATCCCCAATGGCGATCGGTCCCTGGTGTGGCGTCTGACCCGGGGCCGTTATTACGGGGTGCCGATCATCCGCGATGGCAAATCGGTGGTTTTTGAAGTCAATGAGGAATCGCAGGTCATTGCCAAATACCTCGATAGCAAGCTCAAGCTGGGCCTGTTTCCCTGGGACTGGGAAGGGATTCAGTCGGTACTCTGGCGCTACATCGAAAACGACATCGAAGGGGTCTGTTTCCGGCTGAATGACATTTATTGGCAGGAGATGGTTCCGGCCTCGGATCGGCTCCTGTTTTTGCGCCACAAAGAACGCAAGTTCGGGCATGGCTGCATTGATCAATGGCGAACTCAACAGCAGGACTTGCTGGCGCAGCTCGAACAAAGGCTCATCCCGTTCGAGGAAATGCTCCTGCACAAACCATTCCTGCTGGATGCCTCGCGGCCACTCTTCGTCGATTTTGACCTCTTCGGCATGCTGGGCAATTTTCTCTATTCCGGCCGCTATAAGTTGCCGGCCAAACACAATCGGCTCAACGACTGGCATCAGCGCATGAGCCGGCTCCAATTAAAGACGTTTGCTCGTGAAAAAGAACTACATCCTTGATACCAATGTCTTATTGCACGACCCCAATTCGCTGCTCAAGTTTGACGATAACAACGTCTTGCTGCCGATTGAGGTCATCGAAGAAATCGACCGGTTCAAGCGGGAATCCACTGAGTTGGGCCAGAACGCCCGGGCGGTGTCCCGCATGCTGGACGGCTTCCGCGGCGCCGGCCAGCTAAGCGAGGGTGTGCCTCTGCCCAACGGCGGCCAGCTTCGAATTCTCTTCGAGAAATTCAAAGGCGGCCAAAACGGACACGCCGTCTTCAGCACCGACTCGGTCGATAACCGGATTCTGGCCCTGGCGTTCGGCGTCAAGAAGTCCCAGCCCAAGGACCAAACGGTCCTGGTCAGCAAGGATATTAACTTGCGCATTAAGGCCGACGCGCTGGGACTGATGGCGGAGGACTACGAAAATGATCGGGTGCTGATTAAGGATTTGTACACCGGGATGATCGAGGTCACTGTGCCGGTCGAGAGGATGGCCGCCTTCAGGACCAACGGCGAACTGGAATTGAATGGGGGCAACACTTATTTCCCCAATGAATACTGCACGCTGACCGACCAGACCAATCCCAAACGCACCGCACTGGCCAAGGTGGACCTCCGTGGGACGAAACTGGTGCCCATTGTGGATTGCCGGGAAGGGGTTTGGGGTATTAAACCCCGTAATCGCGAGCAGCACTTCGCCTTTGACGCACTCCTGGACGATCGGGTCAAGCTGGTCACCCTCATGGGCAAGGCCGGCACTGGAAAGACCTTGCTGGCAATGGCCGCCGGGCTTAAACGCACGGTGCTGGACCGCGAGTTCCGCCGGCTCGTGGTCGCCCGCCCCACCATCTCGATGGGAAAAGAATTGGGTTTTCTGCCAGGGTCTCTCGAAGAGAAGCTGGCGCCCTGGATGCAGCCCATTCACGACGCCCTCGAGATGCTCAACGATCTGAACATGGGTCAGGAGCATCGCCGGAGCGGTGACCTCATGCGCTCGGGCAGCATCGTGGTCGAGGCCCTGAGCTACATCCGGGGACGCAGCATCGCCAACCAGTTCATGATTATCGACGAGGCCCAGAACCTGACCCCGCTCGAAGCCAAGACCATCATTACCCGGGTCGGCAGCGGCACAAAAGTCGTATTTACAGGCGACCCCTACCAAATCGACAACCCTTATGTGGACTCTTCGTCCAACGGCTTCAATTACGTCGTGAGCCGGTTTCGGGCCGAGCCGATAGCCGCTCACATCGAATTGGCCAAAGGCGAGCGCTCAGAACTGGCCGAACTGGCGGCAAATATTCTATAGGATTTGCTTGCGGTGTCCTCGGCGCGCTTCATGAGGGCCGCCCAGCCATTTGCAAAATGGCTGCAGTAATCCGATAAATGGACATGGCTCAGGCAGCCCCGCTCCCCACCCCGCCGGCGCGACTGGCGTTCGCAGCGGTGTCCCTTCGCTTTGAGTGCCTGAGCGAAGCCGAACTCCAGCGCGGGTTTGTTCCATTCTACCATTTCCGTATCACCGTGAGTTCAACCGATGTGGGACACATCAATTTCCGCGTCGGCGAAACGGACCACATCCGGCTCTACGCGGGGCACATCGGTTATCAAGTGCAGGAGCGATTCAGAGGGGGCGGCTATGCTTTCCAGGCCTGCCGCGCCCTCGAACCGTTCATTCGAAAGATTTACCGCGAGGTAATCATCACCGCCGACCCGGATAATCAACCCTCTCTGCGCACCATCGAGCGGCTCGGCGCCCTTTTCATTGACCAGATTTTTTTCCCCGCCGGTGATCCGCAATATGGCAAGGCATCACGGGTCAAAAACCGGTTCTTTTGGAAACCAGGCCAAGTCCTGCCAGGGCTCAGCTACGCCCCTCAGCAGAGAGATCAAACCGATCAAAAAGGCGGCCCAGGAGCATGAGCCCCAGCACGGCTTCGCCGGCCAGCACAAGAGCCGCCCCCAACGCCGCAACGGGGATGGCAAAAGCCGTGCCGATGAGCAGCCTGAGCAGAAAGAAAGGGAGCGTGAAGCCGATTGCCGCCGGAACCAACACAAGCAATAAAACCAGGAGCTGGCCAATCATGAAAATGATCCGCTGCCCGGTCGCTTCGATGCCCTGCGGCGCCTCTTTGCCGGTCTGGAACCATGCCGGAAAAACCAGGACGGCGGCATTGGGAATCTGCAATGTGATCAAGTTCAGCATCGGCAGGAGAAAAACAGCGCCCAGCCCTATGCTCAAGACGAGACTGCGCGCATCCCCCAGGACCGGCGTGCGCGCCGGGTAGAGCAGGGCTACCGACACAACCACCAGCAGCCATTGCACCCCGGTGAGAATCGCCGCCGGGGCGAGCAGTTCACCCAGCACAACCTGCCAGCCTGGCAATGGATATAATTTCAGCGCATCGGCCATGAGCAAATCCTGGCGCAGGTCCTGGCGCAGGATTTGCGGGCCAAGGAGCAACGACCAAACCAGGAACATGCCCGCAATCGCGCCAAACCCAAAGGCCATGTTCGGCCCCGCAGAGCTTTGGCCGACGGCGAAAGCGGCGCAACAAGCAAAAATGGCCAGAATCACCCACAATCGCGCCGTGAAGACCTGTCCAGCCCCAATCAGGTTTTTCCAAAATAACGCAACCAATGCCGGCCCGGACGGCCTGAGCACGAATGGCGCGCCTTTGGGCTTGAGCTTTTTACTGGCCCCTCGCCAGTTGCCGGCCCGGACCGCTGCGATTTTATCGGCGAGCCTTTGGGAGGCCTCGACGGAGGCCTCCTCGAACGCAACGTTGGAACGGATAACCCAGACATAATGGACGGCCATCAATAGCAGCGCAGGCCACGCAACGATAAGGAACGACTGCGCGTTTGGCGCCAGAAAGGGGCGCACAACCCATCGGAATGGATAGAGCAACCAGCCCATCGCGCCAGACCCGAGTGCCTTTTGAACAAAACCTTTGGCTGATGCGGGGTCAGTAAATTGAGACACATCAAACCCGGGCAGCGTCAGGCGGACCCAGAAAATAACGGCCAAAACGAGCGCAAACATGCCCGCAAGAATCACCAACCGCCGCTGTCGGTTGGTAATCCCGCGGTCCAGCAACATCGTCCGCGCGAACGATGAACCAAGCATGTGCAGGTTGAAAATCGAAAGAATAAACCACCAGCCTGCCGCATGAATCCAGGTCCGTCCGCCAAACCGGTTGGTGACAAACAACAGCAGCAAGGTAGTAAAAAGGATGGCAGCCTGTGAACGCAGCAGCTTGTAATGAATCAGCCCCCGCCGGCTAATGGGGGCCGGGAAAAGAAACGCCACTTCTGCCTCAGTGAAACCGAGCGCCGCCCGCCTATTGGGCAGAACCCATGCCGCTACGACCGCCACAAACAGCAGTAGCGCCCCCAGCAACTCAAAAAATTCGGGGTCAGAGGGCGTCCCGGAAAAACCCAGAGTCTGATGCCTCGACGGAAGGCCAAAGAGATAGCGGCAGAAATAAAAATAGAAGTACAACCCGCCGACAATGCCGCCCAGGAGGTATTTGGGTTGTTTGAGCCGTTTGATCCGCATCCAGAGGCGGTTTTTGATCGAGTGGTACTGTAGAAACAAGAGCGCAGCTACCATAAGCAGAGAGCGCCATTCACTCAGCAGAGGCCGCGTCGGGGGCAGGTTCGGTTTTCTGGGTCTCCGCAGCGGTGGCGCGGAAGAAGACCTCTTCAAGGTTGATACCGCCGCCCTGCTCCGAAAAGCGGCCTGCGACCTCTTCGATAGTGCCGCTGAGGAGCAACCGGCCATTTTTCAGGATCAAAATGTGCGAGCAGATTTCCTGCACCAAATGCAGCAAGTGCGAGCTGATAATAATCGCGGCGCCTGCGCGCGCGCGTTTCACAATCGAATCCTTCATGCGGCGGATGCCAAAAGGGTCCAGACCCGTCAGCGGCTCATCGAAATAAAGGACCTTGGGCGCGTGAAGCAGCCCACAGGCAATCACCAGCTTTTGCTTCATGCCCCGCGAGAGTTCACCTGGAAGGACGTTGCGCTTTTCAACAAGCTCCAGTTCATCCAGCAACTGCTCGGCGGCGGCCTCATATTGACTGACCTGGTAAATTCGCGCTGTGAACTCGAGGTGTTGCTGAACCGTTAGATAATCAAACAGCCGCGGTTCATCGCTGAAACAAGCCAATTCCCGTTTGGCGGCGATCGGATTGGCGAGCAGGTCATGGCCGCACAGCCGGATGGTTCCGCGTGTCGGCGGGATAATGCCCGAGAGGCAGCGCAGGGTGGTCGTTTTGCCCGCGCCGTTGGGCCCAACCAGGCCCAACACTTCCCCTGGCCGCACGGCGAAGGACAGCTCGTTTACGGCTACAAACTCGCCATATAACTTTGAGAGGCGTTCGACTTCGATCATACCTCACGCTCGAGGCCCCCGCAGCCATCCGCACGAGTTATCCCGGCCAGGATTTTCATTGCGGCAGGAGCCTACCAGCCGGACTCCGGTGAGTAAAGGCAGCCGCGCTTAATCTCAAGTTGCCTCAGCCTTGGCTCTGGGGCATAAATCCCTTGTGAAAAGTCTTACCGAACACCTGTGGTTTGAGGTGCCCAATCGCCGCGGTTTTGTGAATATTACCTCGGCAGTGGAAGAGCTGGTTCAGAAGAGCGGCGTGCGCGAGGGGCTTTGCCTTGTCAATGCCATGCACATCAGCGCCTCCGTGTATATAAATGACGCCGAGGACGGTCTTCTGCACGATTATGAGGTTTGGCTCGAGAAGCTGGCGCCCCACGAACCCACCTCACAGTATCACCACAATCGCACCGGGGAAGACAACGCGGATGCGCATTT